>NZ_JAJOHP010000014.1:0-85718 GCF_021109375.1 Arthrobacter sp. AK01 | reverse complement strand
GTCCCATTCCGAACCCGGAAGCTAAGACCCACAGCGCCGATGGTACTGCACCCGGGAGGGTGTGGGAGAGTAGGACACCGCCGGACAACCATTAAGAAGAGCCCCCCCCCCGAGGGGGGGGGCTCTTCACATTTAACCACCCACACACCCCAACACAGCGTCCACTACATGGCTTCGTTGGTTATCTGCCCGATAGACCAGATACTCCGTGATGGGCGGTATCCGGTCGCCGAAGTCGAGCAGGACCAGGCGGGGATCATCGTTGAATTCGTCCTCGGCGATCACGCCAACGCCGAGGCCGGCGATCACCGCAGCATGGACTGCTTCCCTGCTGTCCGTTTCAAGGAGCTCGGTGGGCTTGAGGTGAGCTGCTTGGAGCGCGGTCTCGATGGATCTCCGGGTGATCGAGCCGGGCTCGCGGATGATCAACGGGTGATGTACCAAATCACGGAGCTTGATCACTTTGGCGCCAGCCAGGGCATGGTCGTGCCGTACGAACGCTACAAGGTCCTGGGTGCCCAGGGTGCGGCCGATCAGGTCCGGGTGGGGTGTTTCGTCCGCGATGATGCCGACGTCCACCGTGCCGGCCAATACTCGTTTGCGTATCTCTGCGGAGTTACCGCTGACGAGTTGGATGCTGACGCCGGGATTCCGGCGTCGGAACGCGCTGAGGACACCCACTGCGTTGATAGGTGCATCGGTGCCGAACCGCAGTTCTCCTTGCATCACCTGACGAGCTTTGGCCAGTACCGCTTCGGCTTCCATTTCCGCTGCAAACAGCTTGGACGTGACTGCGAACAGTTTTTGCCCCAACACTGTCAGTTCCACGGAACGTCCGGCCCGCTGCAACAGACGTACCTCGTGCTGCCCCTCCAAGAGGCGGACCTGCTCTGAAAGGGTCGGTTGGCTGACGCCTGCCGATGCGGCCGCTGCCACATAACTTCCATGTGTAGCGACGTAGTGGAACGCCCGGAGATGTGTCAGATTCATAGGCATGACCTAAGTCTGCTATAGATCTCAACGGTCGTTTCAATACGTAGCTGGCTAATCCACGTACCGTCGTGGGTGTGAAGAATGAACCCCACATCTTGGTAGTAGGCATCGACGGCGTCCGCTACGACTCGCTCAGGTCCGCGGCCACTCCCGCGTTGGACCGGATTGCCGATCAAGGATTTCTGGTCCCTGTGCGCGTCCACCACAAGAATGCCACCATCTCCGGTCCGGTGTGGGCCACAGTTGCAACGGGTGTCTACGCGGATCGGCACAAGGTGACAGGCAATAGCCACCACCCGGCCGAGCTCGACTCCCTCCCGGACTTCACGGCGGCACTTCGCGCCGCCCGTCCGGAATTGCAAACGATGATCGCCGTCAGTTGGCATCCGCTGGCGATTCGAAGCGAATGTGGACCTATCTTCACCTCCCGGGGCTGGGTGCCGACGCCCGACCCTGAAGAAGCGAACGACGCCGACAGTTGGACAAGTGCCGATGACGCCGTTGCAGAGTACGCGTCGGCGCGCATAAGGCACGAGGACCTCGCGGCATCCTTCGTATATTTTGGCGAGGCCGACGTCGAGGCCCACAACCACGGAACGGGCGATGGATACCTTGCAGCCATTCAACGCTGCGATGCTCGCCTTAACACCCTGCTCGACGCGATTGCGGCGAGGCCCAACCGGGCAGGCGAAGACTGGACGGTCATTGTCGTTACCGACCACGGCCACCTCGACGCCGGCGGCCATGGCGGAGAAACCGAAGCAGAGCGCACTGCCTGGATCGGGGCTGACGGCGCAGCCCTGCCCCGGCATGTCACAACCGTGGATCACGCGGACATCTTTCCCCAGGTCCTTGCCACTTTCGGCGTGGCCGAAGATGACACTGAAGGCGTCATCTTCGGTGCCCGACAGGAGACTCCGCCCGGGGCGAGGGTCCCGGTTACGGCAGCTCACCGTTGACCCTCACAGTGACGGCGGCCGTCCTCCTGGCAGCGGTCCTGCACAGTGTCTGGAATGCGCTGGCCAAGGCCATCCCGGACCGCCTTGCATCGTCCACCATGATTGCCCTGGCCTACTTGGTGTCAGGCATCGCGGGGGCAGCGATCTTCGGAGTTCCCCTGCAACAGTCGTGGCCCTTCGTCCTCGCTTCGGCGGCCCTGCAGACCTGTTACCTCATCCTCTTGACCACGTCCTACAGGCACGGCGACTTCTCCAAGGTCTATCCATTGGCCCGTGGCCTCGCCGTCCTTCTGGTGACGGCAGTCGCCACCACTTTCCTGGCGGAGCACCTGAGCCTGTGGCAGCTGGCCGGAGTGGCAGTCGTCGCGGGTTCGCTGCTGGGCTTGGCTGCCACCGGCCACGGCAAGGAGGCCACCACACACCGCAAGGGCACCCTTTTCGCTGTGCTCACGGGTGCGGCCATAGCGGCCTATACATTGGTGGATGGCGTCGGAGTCCGCCAGTCCGGTGACCCGATGGCCTATATCTCGTGGCTGTTCCTGTTGCAGGGTTTGCTGATCCCCGTGGTCTGTTGGCGCATGGCGTCGGACCGCCGTTCATTCCCGCGACGAGTGGCGCGGTACTGGAAGCCGGGATTCATTGGCGGGCTGGTGTCCATGCTGGCCTACGGGATCGTGGTGTGGGCTCAGAGCCTGGCACCCCTGGCCTTGGTGTCGGCTTTACGCGAGACCAGCGTGCTGTTGGCAGGGGTTATTGGAGCGGTGTTCTTCAACGAAAGATTCAGCCGGCTCAGGCTGGGCCTGACGGTCGTTGCTGTGGCCGGTATCGCGGCCATTCAACTCGGCTAGCCCGAGAAGAACTCCGACAACTCCGAGACCAGCTTGTCCGGCGCCTTGATCGGGCCATCGTGCCCGAAGCCGGGGAGAATGCTGTAGCTGGAACCGGACAGGACGTCGTGGATCTGGCCGCACGCGACTCCGAAATAAGAGGGGCTCTTTTCGCCTACCACGATCAGCGTTTCCAGCGGCAGGTCCAGGAAGGGCTCGGCGGGCATGTCGGCTGCGATGACCGCCTTTATTTCACGTACACCGCAGGTCATCAGCTCCCGCATCTGCTTGCCCAAGGGCGTACCGGCCGCCAGTTTGTTCGCCAGGGTCAACATGGACAACGGCATGCGCGCGAAGGCGCCGCCGGTTTCCACTCCCTTGATCAGGACGGCGAGGGCGCGATCGTAGTCTCCCGCCGCCGTCGCGCGTTCGTAATCGGGTGTCCAGTCGGCCTTGACGCTGTGGTTGACGGAAACGGCGGGGTCGTAGACGGCCAATCGCTCCACCGGGAGGGTCCGCGCCGCGTGCAGTGCCACAGCGCCGCCGAAGCTATGCCCAAAGACGTCCGTGCTGGACGTGTGCTTCATGACGGCGTCGAGGTCGCGGATGTCCGCTTCCAGCGTGTAATCCTCCGCCTGGGGGGAAGAATCGCCGCGCCCGCGTCGGTTGAAGGTATGGACTGGACGGCCAAGGGCTTCGCTCAGTTTCTGGGCGAAACGCGTGTAATCGGAGGCCGTCACCATGGAGGCAGGAACGACGACGACGCCGGAACCTGCCGCTGCCAGCCCACCACCGGTGGTGAGTACTTCGAGGTGTCCGCCGTCGGCTGTGATGATGATGTCGCGCGTCATGACTCGAGCCTAACCGAGCGACCTGAATGCGGGCAGCATGCCCGTCCCTGATGTGGACAGCAGTCAGCCCTTGAAGTAGTCCGAGATATCAGAGACGAGCTCATTGACGGCCGCGGGAATGGAGCCATGGAACCCTTTCGGAGAGACCTCCAAAGTGCTGCCATGGACGGCCCTGTTCAGCCGCGCGGCGGTGACTTTGTAGAACTGCGGGCTCTTCTTACCCACCATGAAATGCGTGCTGGAGGGGAGGCCGGAGAAGTCCCGGGGTGTTTCGGCTTCTTCAAAAGCAGCCTTGAGCTCGCCGACTCCGGAGGGCATGAGTTCCCGGAAGAGCTTGTTGACTTTGGTCCGCGAAACCACTGCCATGAGGCCCACCAGGATGGGCTCCGGGACCCGGGCAAGGGCAGTTCCGGGATGCATGCCCCGTTTCATCCGGGCCATTGCGCGGTTGATGTCGCCCTTGTTGACGGAATCCGCGAATCCGGCCAGCCAGTCCGTATCCATGCTTCCGTCGATATTCACGGCGGCGTCGTAAACAGCGAGCTTGTCCGGCTGGTGGTGCGTTCCGGCGAAGGCCTGGGCCGCGTTCAAGGCAACTGATCCCCCCAGGCTGTGGCCGAAGATATTCCGGGCCCCGGTGGCGTCCATGATGGTCCGGACGTCCGCGATCTCCGTAGCCATGGAGTAGTTGTGCGGCTGATCGGTGGACTTGCCCCGGCCCCGGCGGTCGTAGACGTCAACGGCCCAGCCATCACCCAGGCCTTTTGCCAACGCTATGGAGAACGGCCGATAAATGAGCGCCGTGAGGAACGCGCCGCCGATGAGCACCACCCGACGCTCCCCGGGTGCGTCTTCAGTGCCGTAGCTGTACAAGGCGAGCCTGCCGCCGTCGTGCGTCTTGATATCGCGTTCCCTCACCGGAACATCCTAGGCGGCCCCGGCTGGTTCCCCGTGGAGTTGGTTCCCGGAAAGGAATCTCGCGATGCGGGCCGCGAGCCGCCTGCCGGGCCGCAACGGACCTTCGTGGAACTGCAACGGCACAACGGCGAAGTCAATCGCGGGCACGGCTCCGGCCAGGGTGCGCCCGGTCTCTGCGAAGTACGAAGGACTCCAACCACCGCTGAGCATCAGCGTGGGGGTAGAGAGTTTCAAAAAGTCGTGAAGGTTCGCATCGGCGTCGAGGACCGCCCGCATCTCGGTGACGGCGGTGGGAAGCAGCGAACGCATCTCCAAGCCCAGCCGGGTCCTGGCCGAGAGGACGCTGAGCGTGCGCAGCGCGCCCATGGGCAGGTAGGAAATCGGCCCCGCGGTTCCCAAGCCCTGGACCAGGTGCGCCCACGCATGATCCAGTTGTCCGGCCGTTACAGCTTCTTCGAGCTCGGGCCGCCAGCGGCTGCTGAGGTTGCCGGACAGTGACACCGCGGCGTCGTAGGTCACCAGCTTGCTGATCCTGGCCTGCCTCGCAGCTTGCAGCGCCACGAATCCGCCGTAGCTGTGCGCCACAACATCGGTTGAGCCACTCTTCTCCATCACCGCGTGGAGGTCCGCGATCTCGGTTTCAACCGAATAGCCGGGCGGCTGCGGCGCGGACTGTCCCCGGCCGCGCCGGTTGTAGCTGTGAACCGGCCGGTCCAGCAGGACGCCCAACGTCCGCGCGAACGGCCAGTACAAGGAATCGGTCACCAAGGTGCCGTGGACAAGCACGACGCCGGGCCGTTCGGCGGGTGCCTTCGAGCCGGGAATGGAAGCAGCCGACGCCGGCCGGAACGTATGCACCTCAAGCTGGCCGCCGCCGTCGTCCGTTTCCACCGTCCATGTCTCCACAGCCCCGAGTCTATGCGTTTGCTTGATCCGGAGGCCCGGAAGTAAAGGCCCGTAATCACCGGTAAACTTAAGGACTGTGACTTCCGCAAACACCCCAGCCCTGAACACCTCCGCAGAGCCCATCGACGCCAGCGAGCAAATGCGCATCCGTATGGAGAAGCGCGCCAAGCTGATCGAGCGCGGCACTGAGGCGTATCCGGTGGGTGTTGAACGGACCCATTCCCTCAGCGAAATCCGCGGGAAGTACGCGCACCTGGAAGCCGATGAGACCACCGGCGATATCGTGGGCGTCACCGGCCGCGTGGTGTTCGTACGCAACACCGGCAAGCTGTGCTTCGCCACCCTCCAGGAGGGCGGCGTGGACGGCAAGGGCGTACGCCTTCAGGCAATGCTGAGCCTCGCGAACGTCGGTGAGGAAGCACTCGCCGAGTGGAAGGCCCTGGTTGACCTGGGCGACCACGTGTTCATCAAGGGCGAGGTCATCTCTTCCCGCCGCGGTGAGCTGTCCGTCATGGCCGATTCGTGGTCCATGGCCTCCAAAGCCCTCCGTCCCCTCCCGGTCCTGCACGCGGAACTGAACGAGGAAACCCGCGTTCGCCAACGCTACGTGGACCTTATGGTCCGCGACGAAGCCCGCGAAATGGTCTACAAGCGCGCTGCCATCACCCGCTCTGTGCGCGACACTCTGGACCGCCACGGCTACGTGGAGGTCGAAACCCCCATCCTGCAGCTGGTCCATGGCGGTGCCACGGCCCGCCCGTTCGAAACGCATATGAATGCCTTCGACCAGAAGATGACGCTGCGCATCGCTACCGAACTCTTCCTCAAGCGCGCCGTCGTTGGTGGCATTGACCGCGTGTATGACATGGGCAGGGTCTTCCGCAACGAAGGCGTGGACTCCACGCACAGCCCCGAATTCACCACCCTTGAATGCTACGAAGCCTGGGCGGACCAGTTCGTCATGGCTGAGCGCATGAAGGAAATCATCTTGAATGTGGCCGACGTGGTTGGCACGCGCACTATTCAGACTGACGCCGGCGAGATCAACCTCGACGGCGAATGGGCCTGGGTTTCGGTGTACCCGGGTATTTCCGAAGCAGTAGGCGTGGAAATTACTCCCGACACCACGGTGGAGGAACTGCTGGCCATTGCCGCCAAGCATGAGGTCAAAGTGGACCCCAAGTGGGATGCCGAGAAGATCGTGGTTGAGCTGTTCGGCGAGATCGTGGAACCCACCCTCCTGAACCCCACGTTCGTCTATGACTACCCGCCCTCTGCCCAGCCGCTGGCCCGCCCGCACCGTGAAGACGGCCGGCTCATCGAAGCCTGGGACCTGATCATTGGTGGCATGGAGCGCGGCACCGCTTTCTCGGAACTCATTGACCCCGTGATCCAGCGTGAGCGCCTCACGGAGCAGTCCCGCCGCTCCGCCGCAGGGGATGAGGAAGCCATGCAGCTGGACGAGGACTTCCTCCGCGCCCTCGAATACGGTGCGCCGCCCATGGGTGGCATCGGGCTCGGCATAGACCGCTTGGTCATGTTGTTCACGGGTGCCGGCATCCGCGAAACCATCCTCTTCCCCTTGCTGAAGCCTGAAGGACACTGACCATGGAGTACATCGCAGTCCTTGCGCCGTCAATCGTTGTGGGATTGATCTTCTGGTTTGCCATGAAGTCGATCTTCAATGCGGACAAATCGGAACGCCAGGCGGAAGCCCGTGCCCAGGCCGAAGCGAATTCGAAAAATTCCGGTCCGGCATCCGAAGGACCAGCCACTAAATAGGCTCCTAAATGGGCCCCACTTACAGGGGAATCCATTTGTGCTTTGACGTGCATGCTTGCCGTGAACGATAATCAACAAAGGAATCCGGGGAATTTCTGATTATCCAACCCTCCAAAAGAGAGGCAACTCATGGCACAGAAAGTAAAAATCATCCTCGTCGATGACCTGGATGAAGGGGCTGCGGACGAGACTGTCCGCTTCGGCCTGGATGGCGTGAGCTACGAGATGGACTTGTCCACCGCCAACGCAGCTTCGCTTCGGAAGGCCCTGGAACCGTACGTTGCCAAGGCCCGGAAGACTTCTTCCGGCCGAGCCACACGGGGTCGGGCGACAGCTGCCCGAAGCCAGGATTCCGCACAGATACGGCAGTGGGCCCGCGACAACGGGTACACAGTCAACAGCCGCGGACGTATTCAGGCTGAAATTCAGGAAGCCTACCAAAAGGCCAATTCCTGATTCACCGCTTCAATGCCCCGGCAGTCGCTGCCGGGGCATTGGTTGTTTAACGGATGTGGTTTGTTGGGGTTCCGGCGTCGTCCGCGGGGTGGGATATTCCGGGAATCACGCGCTCCCTCGACCGCCCGAATACCAGCCCTATTGGGGTTATCGCAAAGCCATGCCGCGAAATAGTCCTGCACCGATACTCCTGGAACTGGCCAAGCGGCGGTTGGCAGCATGTCACCGTCGTCCGGCGGGGTCAAGGGGAAGCGTCCGATTTATTCCACCGCAGCGTCATGTTTCCCCTGTGGCGAACACGCTCCAAAAGTGTTGCTCCGGCACGTAGCATCAAAGTACGTCGTAGCTAGGAGTGTGGCGAAATGTTTGAGAGATTTACGGACCGTGCCCGTCGCGTGGTCGTCCTTGCCCAAGAAGAGGCACGGATGCTCAACCACAATTACATCGGTACCGAGCACATCCTCTTGGGTCTGATCCACGAGGGTGAAGGCGTTGCTGCCAAGGCGCTCGAGTCCCTGAGCATTTCGCTCGATGGCGTTCGCGAGCAGGTACAGGAGATCATCGGCCAGGGCCAGCAAGCCCCGTCCGGTCACATCCCCTTTACTCCGCGCGCCAAGAAGGTGCTTGAGCTTTCCCTTCGCGAAGCACTGCAGCTCGGCCACAACTACATCGGTACTGAGCACATCCTGCTCGGCCTCATTCGCGAAGGCGAAGGCGTGGCCGCCCAGGTGCTGGTCAAGCTTGGCGCAGACCTTAACCGGGTCCGCCAGCAGGTCATCCAGCTGCTCTCCGGTTACCAGGGCAAGGAGACCGCTGGCAGCGGCTCCGGCCAGGGCCAGCCGGAAGGTACTCCTGCCGGTTCGGTGGTGCTTGACCAGTTCGGACGCAACCTCACCCAGGCTGCCCGCGAGAACAAGCTCGATCCTGTAATCGGCCGCGAGCAGGAGATGGAACGCGTCATGCAGGTCCTCTCCCGCCGTACCAAGAACAACCCCGTACTGATCGGTGAGCCTGGCGTCGGTAAGACCGCCGTCGTCGAAGGCCTCGCCCAGGCGATTGTGCGCGGCGATGTCCCGGAGACCATCAAGGACAAGCAGCTGTACACGCTTGACCTTGGTTCCCTGGTGGCTGGTTCCCGCTACCGCGGCGATTTCGAAGAGCGCCTGAAGAAGGTCCTCAAGGAAATCCGCACGCGCGGCGACATCATCCTCTTCATCGACGAGATCCACACCCTCGTTGGTGCAGGTGCTGCCGAAGGTGCCATTGATGCTGCGTCCATCCTGAAGCCGATGCTCGCCCGTGGTGAACTCCAGACCATTGGTGCCACCACGCTGGATGAGTACCGCAAGCACATTGAGAAGGACGCTGCTCTTGAGCGCCGCTTCCAGCCGATCCAGGTCAAGGAACCCTCTGTCGCGCACGCGATCGAGATCCTCAAGGGCCTCCGGGACCGTTACGAGGCACACCACCGCGTCACGATTACCGACGGCGCCCTCGCCTCGGCTGCGCAGCTGGCCGAACGCTACATCTCGGACCGCTTCCTGCCGGACAAGGCGATCGACCTCATCGATGAAGCCGGTGCACGCCTGCGCATCCGTCGCATGACCGCTCCGCCGGAGCTCAAGGCCATGGATGAGCGTATTGCCGACGTGAAGATGGAGAAGGAATCCGCCATCGACGCCCAGGACTTTGAGGGTGCTGCCTCTCTGCGTGACAAGGAGCAGAAGCTCATTGCCGAACGCGCGGAGAAGGAACGCAACTGGAAGTCCGGCGGCATGGACGACATCTCCGAGGTTGACGAAGACCTGATTGCCGAAGTTCTTGCGAACTCCACCGGCATCCCGGTCTTCAAGCTCACCGAGGAAGAGTCCTCGCGCTTGCTCAAGATGGAAGACGAACTGCACAAGCGCGTCGTAGGCCAGAACGAGGCCATCAAGGCCCTGTCGCAGGCCATCCGCCGCACCCGTGCAGGCCTGAAGGACCCCAAGCGCCCCGGTGGCTCGTTCATCTTCGCCGGCCCAACTGGCGTCGGCAAGACCGAGCTTGCCAAGGCCCTCGCCGAGTTCCTGTTCGGTGAAGAGGACGCCCTCATCACGCTGGACATGTCCGAGTACTCCGAGAAGCACACTGTTTCACGTCTCTTCGGTGCACCTCCGGGCTATGTTGGCTACGAAGAAGGCGGCCAGCTGACCGAGAAGGTCCGTCGTCGTCCGTTCTCCGTGGTCCTGTTCGACGAAGTGGAAAAGGCCCACGCGGACCTGTTCAACTCCCTGCTGCAGATTCTGGAAGACGGTCGCCTGACCGACTCCCAGGGCCGCGTGGTGGACTTCAAGAACACCGTGATCATCATGACCACCAACCTTGGTACCCGCGACATCTCCAAGAGCGTGGCCACGGGCTTCCAGTCCGGCACGGACACCCAGACCGGCTACAACCGCATGCGGGCACGGGTCACGGAGGAGCTCAAGCAGCACTTCCGCCCCGAGTTCCTCAACCGTGTTGACGACGTCGTGGTGTTCCCGCAGCTGACGCAGGACGAGATCATCGAGATCGTGGACCTGTTCGTGACCCGCCTTGAGCGCCGCCTCAAGGACAAGGACATGGGCATCGAGCTCACCCCCGCAGCCAAGGTCCTCCTGGCCACGCGTGGTTACGATCCCGCCATGGGTGCCCGGCCGCTGCGCCGCACCATCCAGCGCGAGATCGAGGACCAGCTGTCCGAGAAGATCCTGTTCGGCGAACTCCACTCCGGCGACATCGTTGTGGTGGACGTTGACGGCGAAGGTGACGAGGCCAAGTTCACGTTCGAAGGCAACGCCAAGCCGCGTATCCCGGAGATTGCTCCCACCGCGTAAGTTGCACGCTTTATCGCAAAAAGCCCCATCCGCTCCGCAAGGAGTTGGTGGGGCTTTTGTGTTGCGGTGGGTCCAGGCGGGCGGCACGCTAAGCCGGGATGCCTGCGCCTACCAGATAGTTGGAGAGGACAGCTGCGAATTGCTCGTCAGGGTGGCCGGGTTTGACCCGCTCAGTCATGGCTTCAGCCAAGTGCGGGTAGTCCCCGGTATTCAGTGCCTCCGCGAGGTACAGGACACGACCGGCTGCGGTGCTAACGCGGCCGGGGCCGGACGCGAGCTCGTTCTGCACAAAGGCTGAGGTGAGGGCGGACATCATGGCCACCGTCTGCAGTTTGGCTGGACCAGGGAGATCCACCGTCGCCAAAGCGGATACTGCAGCTTCCAGGTACCGCAATGAGTTGGGGCCCATCGACGGCCGCGTCAACAGCAAAGGTGCCAGCCACGGGTGGCGGTGCATGATGTCGCGTCCTTGGTGGGCAAGGTCCAGCAATTGGCCACGGGCGTGCCCGCTGTTTCCTGTAAGCCGGTACTCTCCGGCCACCGTGTCCATCATGAGCTCCACAAGTTCATCGTGTGATTTCACGTACCGGTAGAGGGACGCGGCGCCGGCGCCGATACCGGCGGCAACGCGTCGAATGGACACCGCTGTCAGGCCTTCTTCGTCCGCGATGCTGACGGCCGCCGTCGCTATTCCGTTCCGCGAATGCTCCGGCTTGGGTCCGACGGTTGAACGTTCCGGGCGCCGCCAGACGTCCGTGGGATCGTGATCAGGCAATCCAGCACCGCCTTTCATCCGGTTGGAGTGATTTGTTCCTGGTCCCATTCCACTATATTCTTAATTGCGAACGGTGATCGCAATTTACGAAGTTTGGGAAAGGGATGGCATGCGGGTACTCATGGTGGCTCCGGGGACACGAGGGGACGTGGCGCCCATGGCCGGGTTGGGAAGCCGCCTGCAGGACCTGGGCTACGAGGTCGCCATTGCCGCCAACCCCGCCTACATGCCTCTAGTTGTTGAGTCGGGCTGTGAGTTCAGGCTGCTGCCCGGGGACCTGACGGAGCTGATCAAGCAGCCGGCTCCCGGCGCGAAGGCCTCGCCCGGGAGCCTGCGTGGCTTTTGGCGGAAGCTCAGTGCTTACATGGACGACGCCGCCACGGGGACCCTGGCTGCTGCGGAGGCCGGCGCGGACGTGATCCTGGCCAATTCGGTGGCGCCCTATGCCTATGACATCGCCGAGGCCTTCGGCATCCCGGCCATGGGGGCCCACCTTCAGCCGACGGAACCGAGTGCGGCATATCCGCCGGTATTGATGAATTCGGCCCGAAGCCTGGGGGCGTGGGGAAACAAGATCATAGGTGAGCGCGCAGCTGCCGGTCCGGCTCCCTACGACGCCCCCAGCGCGCGCCTCCGCAAGTCGCTGGGGCTGGGCAAGGAAAGCCGGGCAGCCGGTGAGCGCCGTCGTCGCAAAGCGCAGGCGACTATTCTCCACGGCATCAGTCCCTCTGTTCTGCCCAGGCCCGCTGATTGGCATGCGGGATTGGTGATGGCCGGATATTGGTGGCCGCCGGAGCGTTCAGGCTGGGAGCCCTCCGCGGACCTGGTGGACTTTCTCGCAGACGGTCCAGCACCCGTCTTCGTTGGTTTCGGCAGCAGCGCGCACATTGACCCCGGTTTCATCCTCGAGGCCACGCGTCGCGCCGGAGTTCGGGCTGTTGTGCAGGGCGTGGATGGCATGTTGGGCGATGATGCCATGGGCGTTGGAACTCTCCCGCACGAGTGGCTGTTCCCCCGCATGGCTGCTGTTGTTCACCATGCCGGCGCTGGAACCACTGCCGCCGGCCTGCGTGCGGGCGTGCCGTCGGTAGGCGTTCCCGTGTATACGGACCAGCCGCTCTGGGCCTCGCGGATCGCGACCCTGGGCGCCGGTCCCCAGCCGCTTCCGTACAAGAAGCTGACCCCGGAGCGCCTTGGTGACGCTATCGCCGAAGCCGTGACAACGCCGTCGTACGCGCAGCGGGCAGCTGAGGTGGCGTCCTCCATTGCGCTGGAGGATGGAACCGTGCCGGTGGTCGAAGCCCTGCGGACACTCCCATCCAAGTAGCAGTACAGTGCCTCTTGAGCGCTCATAAGGCACTGTGCTGAGACTTAGTTGGGTGCGGGATATGTGAAAGTACTGTTTCACTGTGAGTGAACCACTCTGTGATCGGCAGCACAATGCGTGTTGAATCGGATGATGGACTCTGCTGACACTCACGCCCAGGGCGAACAGCCCGAAACTCCCTTTCACGATCTTGACCACTACCTCGCCATCCCGCGGGTTGGCGGACTCACCCTCAGTCCCGATGGCAAGCGACTGGTCACCACCGTTACGACGCTGAACGGCAAGGGAACCGAGTTTGCCACTGCGCTCTGGGAGCTGGACCCCAGCGGCCGGAACCACGCACGCCGTATCACCCGCAGTTCCAAGGGCGAGGCCGGCGCCGTCTTTGCTGCCAACGGCGACCTCTACTTCACCTCCGCGCGCCCTGACCCGGACAGCCCCGACGCCGACCCCGTGAACGCGCTGTGGCTGCTGCCCGCCGATGGGGGAGAAGCCCGAGTGGTGCACTCCCGGGCCGGCGGCATCGGTTCCGTCATGGCTGCGAAGGATGCCGACGCGACGTTTATCAACGCCGAGGTCCTGGCGGGATCCGCGGACGAAGAAAACGACGAGGAACGCCGCAAGGCCCGCAAGGACAACAAGGTCTCGGCCATCCTGCACAGCGGCTACCCGGTCCGGTACTGGGATGCCGACCTTGGCCCCGCTGAACCGCGGCTCTTCGCCGTGGAGCAGGGCGAAGAGAAGGACCCTGGGAAGCCTTCCACCGTTGACGCCGCGGCACCGCTCCGGCTGCGGAACCTGACGCCGGGCGTCGGGGGTTCCCTGCGCGAGGCCAAAACAGTGGTGAGCCCGGACGGCAAAACCATCTACACCAGCATGACCAAAGCGCTCGCGAAAGCCGACAGCCGCGAGGTGCTCGCCGCCGTCGACGTGGCCACCGGCAACGTCAAGGTGCTGCTGGACCACGAGGGCATGAGCTATTTCCCGGGGCCCGTCAGCCCGGATAACAGCACGCTGGTTGTTGAAAGCGAAAGCGATACGACGCCCACCCAGGCTCCTGAAGTGAAGCTCCATCTCCTCAATGTCGCCGGCGGCGAGACCGCGGACCTGGAGCCGTTGGCACACCAGTGGGACCGCTGGGCTACCGTGCTCGCCTGGCTCCCTGACGGCAGTGCGGTTCTGGCGAAAGCGGACGACGACGGCGCGTCGCCGGTTTTCCGGATAAACGTCGCGGATGGCGCGGTCACGCGGGTGACGCAAGACGCCTCCGCCTATTCCGACGTCGTGGTTTCTCCTGACGGAACCACCGCGTACGCGCTGCGAAGCTCGTACGAGTTCCCTGCCGAAGCCGTGCGAATCGACCTCTCCAGCGGTGAAGTCCTCCGCTTGCAGGCGCCAGCGGAGCGGCCCGCATACAAGGGCCGGTTGGAGCGGGTGGAGACCACTGCGGAGGACGGCTCGCGGGTGCCCGCATACCTCGCCCTCCCGGAAGGTGCGTCCGCGGAGGCCCCTGCTCCGCTCCTGCTGTGGATCCACGGTGGACCGCTGGGCTCGTGGAATGCCTGGACGTGGCGTTGGAACCCCTGGCTGCTGGTGGCTAAGGGGTACGCCGTGCTCCTGCCCGATCCCGCGCTTTCCACCGGCTACGGCCAGGAGTTTATCCAGCGCGGATGGGGTGAGTGGGGCAAGAAGCCGTACACGGACCTCATGGCCATCACTGATGCAGTGGTGGACCGGGCGGACATTGACCAGACCCGGACTGCGGCCATGGGTGGGTCCTTCGGCGGCTACATGGCCAACTGGGTTGCCGGGCAAACCGACCGCTTCAAGGCCATCGTCACCCATGCCAGCCTGTGGGCGTTGGACCAGTTCGGCCCCACCACGGACGCGGCCCAGTACTGGCTCAAGGAAATGACTGCCGAGATGGCGATGGCGAACTCGCCGCACCTGAACGTGGGCAACATCAAGACGCCAATGCTGGTGATCCACGGCGACAAGGATTACCGGGTGCCGATCGGCGAAGGCCTGCGTCTTTGGTATGAACTACTCTCCTCATCGCAGCTGCCAGCTGACGAGAATGGCCAGAGTCCGCACCGTTTCCTCTACTTCCCGGACGAGAACCACTGGATCCTGCAACCGCAGCATGCCAAGGTTTGGTACGGCGTGGTGGAGCACTTCCTGGCGAAGCAGGTGCTCGGCGAGGACCTGCCGGTTCCTGAGGAGCTGGGGCTGTAGAAGGCCTTCGTCAGCCCGCCGGCATCCGGTGGATTGCGGCGGCGTAGGCGTCGAGGACTTCGAAGATGCCGCGGTGCTGCCACACGCGGTTACGGCCGCGGCCTGACGATTCGGTCAGTACGCCGCGGTCCGTGAGGGCATCGAGTGCACGCAGTGCCGCCATCTCACCGAGCCCGGCCTTACCAACATTTACTGGGATAAGTGTTGGTAAGGATGACGATGTGCATGACGTCGCGAACTGCCGGGCTATGGTCACGCAGCAGAGCTGATGGCTCCGACGCGTGGCTGCCTCGTTAGGATGGGGGAGTGAATTCGACCTTTAGCCTCCGCCCTGCCCGCACCAGCGACGTGGCGGCTATCAAGAGGCTTGTGGCGCCCTTGGCCGAGGAGCGGATCCTCATGGCCAAGGAGACTGTGGCGTATTACGAGAGTCTCCAGGAATTCAGGATCGCCGAGTCTGATGCCGGTGAGGTCATTGGCTGTGGAGCCCTGCATGTGATGTGGGAGGATCTTGCGGAAATCCGTACCCTCGCTGCCGCGGACTCCTGGCGTGGGCGGGGCGTGGGGCACGTCCTTGTGGAGAACCTGCTGGAAGAGGCGCGGTTGCTTGGCGTGAGCCGTGTGTTCTGCCTGACGTTTGAAGTGGACTTCTTCAAGCGCCACGGATTCGAGGTCATGGCGGACCAGTCGGCTGTGGACCCGCAGGTGTACTCCGAGCTGCTGCGCTCGCATGACGAG
The DNA here is from genome assembly GCF_021109375.1 of Arthrobacter sp. AK01. NCBI lineage: Bacteria > Bacillati > Actinomycetota > Actinomycetes > Micrococcales > Micrococcaceae > Arthrobacter > Arthrobacter sp. AK01. The sequence goes on along the minus strand of NZ_JAJOHP010000014.1, from coordinate 70,096 downwards.
GGTGTGGCCGAGTTCCTGGATCTTGCCCGGGTGAAGCCGAATACCCTGGGCAACACCCGCATGATCAAGCAGCTCTAGCGCCCTCATTCCGCACTTCCGGTAGCTGATTTCCCGCTGGAATGGCGTGTCGATCAACCCTGCCCGATTATGAGTGATTTAATACCTCTTTTCTTATCTAAAGTTGATGGATAAACTGGTCAAGGCTTGCTGGGGAAGCTTCCACCACATCGGTCAATTGAGAGAAGATCATGCAGTCCCACGCGTCCTTTTCAGATGTTTCAGAACTCCAACTCAGCGTGCGCGGTCCAGTGTTCACGCCTGCCGATCCCGGCTTCGCCGCCGAAGTAGCGGCATTCAATTTGTCCACTCAGCACCAGCCGGACCTCGCCTTCGGCGCCCTCGACGCAGAGGATGTCTCGGCGGCCGTTCGCTGGGCAGCCGAACGCGGTTTGCCCGTGTCCGTGCAGTCCACCGGGCACGGTGCCACCAACGCTATTGAAGGCGGCCTGCTGATCAGCACCCGCCGCATGCTCGAGCTCAGTATCGATCCCCTGGAGAAGACGGCCCGCGTGGGTGCGGGCGTGCGCTGGAAGGCTGTGGTGGAACTCGCCGGGACCTTCGGCCTGATGGGGCTATGCGGTTCAACCACTGATGTTGGTGTGGTGGGATACACCCTGGGCGGCGGATTGCCCATACTGGGCCGTAAATACGGCTTCGCCTCGGATCACGTGATCGCGTTCGAGATCGTCACGGCGGACGGCGCCCAGCGTCGGGTGACCAAGGACGAGAATTCGGAGCTGTTCTCCCTCCTGCGCGGCGGCAAGGGAAACCTTGGCATCGTCACCGCCATGGAATTCCACTTGTTCCCGGCGGCTGATCTCTATGCCGGTGGGATGTACTTCGACGGCGGGTACGCCCCGGAAGTCCTGCGCGCATTCAGGGATTGGGTGCCCTCGCTGCCAGTGGAAGCATCGGCGTCCATGGCGTTCCTTCGACTTCCGGACATGGACATGATTCCGGGGCCGTTGCGCGGAAAATTCGTCATCCATCTCCGCTACGCCTACCAGGGCGACCTGGCAACGGCAGCGGAAGTCCTTGACCCCATGCGTCATTGTGCCCCGTTCATGATGGACGCCACAGGGCCCCTGGACGCCACCCAATTCGACACGATCCACCAGGATCCGGATCAGCCGGTTCCGGTGCGGGAGCACGGTTTCCTGCTGGATCGGCTGGACGACCAAGCCGCAGACAGCTTGTTGCGGCACTTTGGCCCCGGCGTCGAAAGTCCTGTGTTGCTGGCAGAACTCCGTCTCCTGGGTGGGGCGCTGGCCAGGAGCGGAGACGGGGAGGACATCGTGGGTGGGCGCGACGCAGCGTTCAGCTTCTTCATGGGTGCGATCGCCGTTCCGCCGGTTATCGACATACTGCCGTCAGTCTTCAATGCCGTCCATGAAGACCTTCGACCCGCTGCGAACGCGGGGACCTTCGTGAACCTGCATGGCCACTTTGTGGACGCCGAAGACAGGGAGCGGCCGTGGCTGCCCAGCGCGCGGGAGCGGCTCCGCAAGGCAAAGGCTGAGCTGGATCCGAAGAACATGTTCAGCTTCGGACACGTGGTGGGGCTTCCGGTGATCGACCAGACGGTGCTGCTTGAAGACGTAGTGACTGCCGGTGGCGACGCCGTCCTGAACAGCTAAGCGGTGCGGACAATGAACAACCGCATTACGTTCCCCGACTTCTCCGCTTTTCAGATCGACATCCCGCATGGTTCATGGCCGCATGAGGCATCGTGGACGGGCGACCGCCATTCCGACCCCGACCTGTACTCGGCCTTTTGGTCCGAATTCCATGCGAGGCAGGAAACGGAGGCGGTGACCGCCCCACGGGCCGAGGAGTAGGACCGTGACCGGGAACTAGGAAGGACGGAAGGGGTGGCTCCTGGAAGCTGCCCCTTCCGCTATTTAAGCCCTGCGACCGCCTCAGGGCCTACCGTGGCCCGGGCCGCCGGTAGTAGGGTCAGAGCACCAGCCACAGCACGCCCAGGAGCATCCCATGAAAAAGCTCATCAATGATCCACGCGCAGTGGTGGACGAATCCGTCGAAGGCTTCGGCATGGCACATGCCGACATCGTGGACGTCCATCCCGAGCCCAAATACGTCATTCGCAAAGGTGCGCCGATAGCGGGCAAGGTCGCCTTGGTATCCGGTGGGGGCAGTGGTCACGAGCCACTGCACGCAGGTTTCGTTGGGCTCGGAATGCTCGACGCCGCTGTCCCCGGCGCTGTTTTCACCTCGCCCACACCCGACCAGATCATTCCGGCGACCGTCGCGGTGGACTCAGGTGCCGGCGTCGTCCATATCGTGAAGAACTACACCGGCGACGTCCTGAACTTCGAAACCGCTGCCGAGATGGCGCAAGCCGAAGGCGTGCACGTGCGTTCGGTCTTGGTGAACGACGACGTCGCGGTGGAAGATTCGCTGTACACGGCGGGCAGGCGAGGGGTTGGCGGAACTGTCATGGTCGAGAAGATCGCCGGTGCCTCCGCCCAGCGCGGCGACGACCTTGATACGGTCACCGCCATTGCCGAGCGAGTGGTGGCAAACGTTCGGACCATGGGCGTCGCCCTGTCCGGATGCACGGTGCCGCACGCCGGTACGCCGAGCTTTGAGCTTGCGGACGACGAGATCGAGATTGGCATTGGCATTCACGGCGAACCGGGCCGGCACAAGATCGCGATGGAAAGCGCAGATGCCATCACGGACCGGCTGCTGGAGCCCGTCCTGGAGGACCTCGCCTTGGCCTCCGGGGAGAAGGTTCTGCTGTTCGTCAACGGCATGGGCGGAACACCACAAAGCGAGCTGTACATCGTCTACCGACGCGCAGCCCAGGTCCTCGCCGAACGCGGCGCCATCGTGGAGCGTTCCTTGGTGGGTAACTACGTGACGTCCTTGGAGATGCAGGGCTGCTCCGTCTCCGTGCTCCGCCTCGACGACGAGCTCACCAGGCTGTGGGACGCCCCCGTCCACACCGCGGCGCTGCGGTGGGGAGCTTGAGCGTGGGCTTGAACGTTGATTGGGCACTTGACTGGTTGAAGCTCTCCGCCAAAGCGATGTCGGAGCACCGCATGGAGCTGATTGAACTGGATCGGGCCATCGGCGACTCGGACCATGGCGAGAACATGGACCGCGGGTTCCAGGCCGTCCTCCAAAAACTCGATGAGACCCCGCCGGAGACACCTGGAGCGGCGCTCAAGGTCGCGGCGATGGCTCTTATGTCCAAGGTTGGCGGAGCGGCAGGACCGCTCTACGGCACGGCGTACTTGAGGGCAGCCACCTCGCTGGGGGAAGCCGCCGATATTGGTGCCGAGGCTTTGGCGGAGGCCCTTGCCGCCGCGCGCGATGGCGTAGTGGCCCGGGGCAAAGCCGAGCTTGGCGACAAGACCATGATCGATGCGTGGACGCCCGCAGTTGAAGCGGCCCGGAAAGCCGTGGCAGGAGGTGCCGACCCGGTAGGCGTGCTGGAAGCGGCCGCAGAAGCTGCGGAGACCGGCGCCATGGCGACGGATCCCCTGGTGGCACGCAAAGGCCGGGCCAGCTATCTGGGGGAGCGCAGTGCAGGTCATCGCGACCCTGGCGCTGCTTCGACGGCGCTGCTTCTTCGCGCAGCCGCCGCGGCGGCTGGTTCCAGCGACACAGGAACAGACGCCGTATGACCGTTGGGATTGTGGTGGTCTCGCACAGCAGCAAGATCGCCGAAGGCGCAGTGGAACTCGCCGCCCAGATGGCGCCCGACGTCGACCTCATCGCCGCCGGGGGCACGGACGACGACCGGATCGGAACCAGCCTTGAGAAGGTGCTGGCCGCCGTCGAGCAGTCCCTGGTTGATTCCGGCGGCGACGGGGTGGTGGTGCTGACGGACCTGGGTTCCGCAGTGATGACGGCAGAGTCAGCCATGGAGTTCGCCAGTGAACCCGACTCCGTGCAGCTGGCCGATGCGCCCCTGGTGGAGGGACTCGTGGCCGCGGCCGTCGCAGCGCAGGGCGGTGCCGGCGTCGAGGATGTGCGAAAGGCGGCAGAGGCCGTGGGCTTCCGGGCCGCTGGGCCGGCTGAGGTCGCTGATGCGGGCAAGCCTGACGCGAGCGGCGGGTTCGAGCTCATCAACCCCCTTGGCATGCACGCGCGGCCGGCCGCGAAGATCGCCGGTGGCCTGTCCGGACTGGATGCGGAGGTGACGGTCAACGGCGTCGACGGCATGTCCATTATGGCGCTCATGGCGCTCGCCGCGGGCAAGGGCTCCACTCTCAGGGTCGAAGCTCGTGGCAAGGACGCGGTGAAGGCTGTTGACTATGTTGGGCGGCTGGTGGCGGAAGGGTTCGGCGAGCTCTAGACGCGCCGATTTTCTGCCAAATATTGCTAAGTATGCTGATTAGTGGTGTTGTAGAGGTACAAGGTTCCTACTACGAAAGAGGTGCGACCATGGGTGCCGACGACAAGATGGAGAATGCCGGCGAGAAGCTTGGCGGCAAGGCCAAGGAAGCTGCAGGCAAGCTGACGGACGACAAGGGCCTCGAAGCAGAAGGCAAGGGCGACCAGGTCAAAGCAGACCTCAAGGGCGCCGGCGAGAAGCTGAAGGACGCGTTCAAGAAGGACTAGGAATGTGGACAGGGCCGCTGCGATTGCAGTGGCCCTGTCTTGTTGTGTGGGGCCTCGATACGGGGCCTGCTATCTGATGGAGGATCTTTTTCGTGAACATACTGGTAAAAGTGTTTGGCCTGGCAATTGGCCTCGGCGCCGGCGCGCTCGCAAACAAGACGCTGGAAGGCCTCTGGGAGAAGAAGACCGGCAAGCCTGCCCCCAAAGACAGCACGGACCTCAGTGACTCACTCCCCGGCGTGCTGGTCTTCGCGGTAGTTTCCGCAGGGGTCGGCGCCATAGTTCACGTCCTCACCCAGCGGGGCACCAAGAGCGCCCTGGCCCGTATGAAGAAGACTGCAGACGAGGTTTAACACATGGCTATAGCTAAATACCCGAGTGTCGTTATCGATTGTCCTGACGCTGCTGCCTTGGCCGCCTTCTACGGCGAGCTCTTCGGCTGGGAAGTCGAGGACAAGGGTGACTGGTTCGATATCAGGCCCAGCGACGGCAGCAATTGCATCTCCTTCCAGCAAGTCGAGGTTTATCAAGCCCCGGTGTGGCCCGGGCAAACGATCCCTCAGCAAATGCACCTGGACATGGTGGTGGAAGACCTGGACAAAGGCGAAGAAGTGGCGCTCTCCCTCGGCGCCACCAAGGCGGACCATCAGCCCGGCGAAACCTTCAGGGTATTCCTGGACCCCGCCGGGCACCCGTTCTGCCTATGCCTGACGTAACGGTCCACGGATCCTAGCCCTGCTGCGCGGCCCACTCCTCCACCCGGCGGTTGCTCTCCTCCTCCGAGAGGTCTTCGACGCGGGTCATGATGGACCAGCGAACGCCAAACGGATCGCGGATGCTCGCGTAACGGTCACCTGAGACGAACGTGGTCAGCGGCTCCCGTATGGTCGCGCCGGCCTGCTCTGCCTTGTGGACAAGTCCGTCGGCATCGGAGCAATACAGGCCCATGGAGTAGCAGTCGTTTTCGCCCTCCGGTGCCGGGACCAGGTGGTACTCCGGGGTGGGTTCGCCCAGCTGGAGGTGGCCGTTGCCGAAGTCGAGTTCGGCGTGCACCACAACCCCACCCATCTCGGTCTCGCCCACCACCCTGGCGCCAAACACATCCCGGTAGAACGTGATCGCTTCCTTGGCGTTGGGTACAGCGAGGAACGGTGTAAGGCTGGTCAGTCCGTTCGGGATACCGTGTGTGGTGTGCTGGCCGTTGGCGGCGGTGGTCGCTTCGGTGCTTGTAGTATCTGTCATGGTTATGACGCTACGTGCCTGATGAGGGCAGGCGCTTGGAGATTCGCGACGGGTTTTCGCGAGAGGCATGGTTCCTGGGAAGGCTCCAATGACGGATTCATTCAAAGGCATCCTCTACCCCGCGCGGCTGCCCACTTTTCATCGCCTTCCCGCGCCCGCCGCCGTGGCGGATCTGGTCCAGTGGTTCTGGATTCCCGAGTGGGACATCGAACCTGGCCGCTCGTCCCGCCAGCACGTCATCGCCTACCCGGCGTCCAATCTGGTGGTGCAGCCTGCTGATGTGGTCTTTTCGGGACCCACAACCCGTGCCGCTTACCGGGACTTGACTGGTAAAGGGTGGGCCGTAGGCGCCTTGCTGCGTCCGGCAGCTGTTCCACTGTTTACGGATGCTCCCGGCACTGTCCTGGACGCGGAGGTGGCGATGGAGCTGGGGGAACTGCATGCGGACGTCTCCGGCGCCATGAACGCGCGCCCCGGCCAAACAACGCACGACGGCGGCACCCACCGCGAGCGGGCAGTGGAAGCTTTTGCTGCGTGGCTGGCTTCCTTGGGTGTTGTGCCCTCCGAAGAGGCTTTGCTCGCCAACCGGATGATGGACATCATCGCCTCCGCGCCTGAGGTGGTCCTGCTTGAGGACGCGGCTTCCCGTCTCGCGGTGTCCCCGCGAACGCTTCAACGGATCGCGAAGAAGTACGTTGGGTTGAGTCCCACCGCCCTGATCCGGCGACGAAGACTGCAGGATGCCGCCGAGCGCGCCCGGTCCGAGCCGACAGCGGACCTTTCCGCGATCGCCGTCGAACTTGGCTACGCGGACCATGCGCACCTGACGAACGACTTCCGGAAGTACCTGGGCTTCACGCCGAGTACGTATCGGAGGTCAGCTGCGGAGTCTTGAGTGCCGCCGCCGGAGGTTCGGCCGGCACGACGGCGACGTCCGGCGTCGGGTCCTCCCCGCGGAAGGCGGCCAGCATCGCCTCGCGGTCGAATTGGCCCTCCCATTTGGACACCACGAACGTGGCAACGCAGTTGCCGAGAAGGTTGACCACAACACGCATGGAGTCCATCAACCGGTCCGCTCCCAGCAGGAGTGCGACCCCCGCCACCGGGAAGATCCCAAGTGCTCCGGCCGTCGCGGAGAGGGCAAGGAATGCTGAGCCGGGGACGCCGGCCATACCCTTGGACGTCAGCATCAAGATGCCCAGGGCGGCCAGTTGCTGTCCCAGATCCAGGTTGTGGCCAAAGGCCTGGGCGAGGAAAAGGAGTGAGATGGAAAGGTAGAGTGCGGCGCCGTCGAGGTTGAAGGAGTAGCCGGTGGGCACCACAAGTCCCGTAGTAGCCCGCGAGCAGCCTGCGTTGGTCAGTTTGGTCATGATCCGGGGGAGCACGGATTCTGTGGAGGCCGTTCCCAGAGCAAGCATGAATTCTTCACGGGAGTACTTGATGAACTGCCACAGGGGAACGCGGGGATAAACCCAGGCCACCACAAAGAGCAGGCCGATGAAGACCAACGCTGAGCCGTAGCACGCAGCCACCAGAAGGGCATAGGTGCTCAGGGAGCTGAGCCCGTACTGGCCGATGATGAAGGCCATGGCACCGAAGGCGCCAACCGGGGCAACGCGCATCACCCAGGACATGATCTTGAAAAACAGCTCCAGCGTCGTCTCCATGAGGTCGATGACTGGCTTGCACTTCTCGCGGCCCACCACCACGATGGCCGCGCCAAAAAAGACGGCGAAGCACAAGACCTGCAGCAGGGTGTTGGAGGCGAATGCCCCCACGACGCTGGTGGGGATGATGCCCAGCAGGAACTGTCCCGCGTCCTTGGGCGGGGCGGTGGTGGTCTTGGCATTCACGGCGTCCTCGGACAAGGAGGCCGGGTCGATGTTCAGGCCGGCGCCCGGCTGCACAATGTTGGCGACGACCAGCCCGAAGGCCAGCGCGAAGAGTGTGGCAGCCGTGAAGTAGACCAGTGCCTTGACGCCCACCCGGCCGACCGACTTCACGTCCCCCACGGCGGAGATTCCCGTGACAATGACCAGGAAGATCAGGGGTGCGATGATCATTTTGATGAGCTGGATGAAGCCATCGCCGAGTGGACGAAGCGCGGAGCCGACGCTTGGCCATAAGTACCCTATGGCGATGCCCAACACCACGGCCACCAGGATCTGGAAGAACAAGGACTTGTATAGCGGCTTTTTCGCTGGTGCGTTCACGGTGGGTGCGGGGATCTTCAAGAGGGCGCCTATCTTTGCGAGGGCCACGGCAGGGTCGCGGCTGGGATCACACATGACGCTATGAGGGCCTTGTTTCCGGATTGCTAATTCTGTGGACTCCTTGTGTTTAATATCGGAATCAAGTTTTCAGGATGCGGAAACTCTAGGTCTGGCTCAGGCCGCCCGCATCAAGCACCACACCCGCCGAAATCACCCGGCCGCATTGTTCGCCGTAGGGATAGTCGCCCTTCGGCGTAAACGTCAGCGTCCGCACGGGCAAGGCTATGCCGGCTGGGGAGGTGCCGCTCACGGTTGCCTCGATGGCTGATTCGGAGATCGAGGGCATTTCCAGGAAGCCCTGCAGGGTCCCGTCAGGCGACGAGGTAGCCGAGCACACGCCCTCCGGAGAGCACCCCTGATCCACGGCGACCGAACCCGGATGCAGCACCAGCTCTTTGTCCGTGCACGTACCATCCTGGCAAGCCCTGAGTCGAAGCGAGCCAACGTCCCTCACATAGCCGGCTGACACCGTCAGGGACACCCCGGCAACATGCCCAATGGCCGGGCAGGCCACGGCCTCGGGATAGCATCCCGGAAGCAAAGCCGCCGTTCCGGCAAGCGTCAACGCCACTCCGATTCTGCCCATGATTCAGGGTAGGACTGGCTACGGCCGGTGTCGCAAGAACGGGGCAAAAGGCGCCTGCATTGTTATGCCACACCTGGGTCCGTTGTCGAAGTGAGACCCGTCCACGGAAAGCTACGCCGGAAGCCGCAACCCGCCGTCGTGCATTTCTGCCAGGCCATCCACCAAAAGCCCGTCCAGCGCGCGTTCGAGTTGTTCCGGCGCGGAGTTGAGCCGGTGCAGCGCGGCGAGCGGGATCCCGACGCCGGAAGGCGCGAACCCGAGGTCGGCCGGTGCTTGCTCGAACATCTCACGTGGCACGGGGGTATCGGCTTCGCGCAGGACGGCCATCACGGCACCGCGCACCTGGCGGTCCGTGCCGTGCCAGGACTGGCCCTTGGGCGTGTACGACGGCGGCGGCTCGCCTGCAGCAAGCCAGGCGCAGCTCGAGCGAACGGGACAGCCAGCGCACTTGGGGCTGCGGGCCGTGCAGACCATGGCGCCGAGCTCCATGACGGAAGCATTCCAGCGAACTGAAAGTTCCTGCTCAAGCGGGAGGAGCGCTTCAGCCAAGCGCATTTCGCCGGCGGTCAGGGCCGGCGCCGGCAACGCTTGGCCGGAGATGAGCCGCGCGTGGACGCGCCGGATGTTGGTGTCCACCACAGTCTCGCGGCGGCCGAAAGCAAAAGCGGCGACGGCGGCAGCTGTGTAGCTGCCGACGCCCGGCAGTCCCAGGAGCTCGGCATAGCTGTCGGGAACCTTGCCGTCGTGCTGCTCGCGGATGGCGACGGCGGCCGCGTGCAGCCGCAGGGCACGGCGTGGATAGCCGAGCCGGCCCCAATGGCGGACTGCTGCGCCCGATGGTTCATCGGCAAGGTGGGAGGGTGTGGGCCAGCGTTCCATCCAATCGAGCCACACCGGCAGCACCCGGACAACGGGTGTTTGCTGAAGCATCACTTCGCTGACCAGGATGCCCCAAGGGCTGCAATCGGGCTCGCGCCACGGCAAGTCCCGGGCGGTATCGGCAAACCAATGGTCCAGGGCATCGTGGAGCTTGGCCAGCTGGTGGGAATCGGGAAGTGTCATACTGCCATCCACTCTAGTGGAACCGGGCGAGCGGTCCCCCGATCCCTTCCGCCTGGCCGCCGGGCCTCGCTATCCCTGGGCGGAGGTCAGTCCACCGTCGATCCGCCGGTTGAGGTGCCAGGGGTTGCTGTCCCGCAGTGGAGTCGGCAGGAGTTCGTCGGGCACGTTCTGGTACGCCACGGGGCGCAGGAAACGGTCGATCGCCAGCGTTCCCACGGACGTGGTCCGACTGTCCGACGTTGCAGGGAACGGGCCACCGTGCACCATTGCATGGCCCACTTCAACACCGGTGGGCCAGCCGTTCACAATGATGCGTCCCACCTTCTGTTCCAGTACGGGGATCAGGGGCGCTGCCGTCGGATAGTCCTCCTCGGTCAGCTGCAGCGTTGCCGTGAGCTGGCCTTCAAGGCGTGCGGCGGCCTGAAGCAGCTGGTCCGTGCCGGCATAGCGGATCACCAGCGACGCCGCACCAAAGATTTCCTCATGCAGAACAGGGCTGGCCACAAAATCCCTGACCAGGGTCTCAAAGATGGCGGGAGCTGGCGCGTTCTCCGCGCTGCCCTGCGTGCCCTGGCCCAGGAGCTCGACGCCGTCTGCTGAGCCAAGTGCCCGCGTCCCTGCGTGCCATGACCCGGCAATGCCTTCGGTGAGCATGGTCTGCCCCGAGCAGGTGGACACGGCCCGTGCAACGGCGGCGGCGAGTTTGTCCCCCGCCTCGCCTTCCGGGACGAACAGGAGGCCGGGTGAGGTGCAGAGTTGACCGGAACTTCCTGTGACCGCGCTGACGTACTGCCGAGCCAGGGCATCAACGTGGCTGGCTGGTGCGTCGAGCGTGCCTTCAAAGACGAACACTGGGTTGAGGGACGACATCTCTGCGTACACGGGGATCGGCTCGGGGCGCGCGGCTGCGGTACGCATCAGGGAGATGCCGCCCGACCGGGAACCGGTGAAGCCCACTGCTTTGATGCGGGGGTCCGACACCAGGGCCTGGCCAATGCTGGATCCCGGGCCGTAGACCAAGGAAAAGACCCCCGGATGCAGGCCGAAGTCCCTGACCGCTTTGACCACGGCGTGGGCCACAAGTTCACCTGTGCCGGGGTGGGCATTGTGGGCTTTGAAGACCACCGGGCAGCCCGCGGCGAGGGCCGAGGCCGTGTCTCCTCCCGCCGTCGAAAACGCCAGCGGAAAGTTGCTGGCGCCGAAGACGGCCACTGGACCCAATGGAATCCGGCGTTGCCTGATGTCGGCACGCGGCTGCGGGGTTCGGTGGGCCAGCGCGGGGTCGATGCGGACGCCACGGAAGTCGCCCTGCCGGACCACGTTCGCGAAGAGCCGCAGCTGGCCGGTGGTTCGGGCGCGTTCACCCTGCAGCCGGGACGCCGGAAGGCCCGTCTCCTGGCCGGCGCGGATGATGAGGTCCTCACCGATAGCCTCGATGTTCTCCGCGATGGCGTCCAGGAACGCGGCGTGGGTTTGAGGGTCCAGCGTGCTGAAGGACCGAAAGGCAGCTGCAGCGGCAGACGTCGCAGCAGCCACTTGCTCTTCGCCCAGCAGTGAATAGGCGGGCCCGAGCTGTTCGTTGGTGGCGGGGTTGACGCCGGAGGTAGTTTTTCCGTTGCCGACGACGGTCTGCCCGGCAATCAGGGAATGTCCAGTGAGGTTCACGATGTTTTCGTCCTGAGGTTTGGTGGCGACGGGTTGATCAGGAAATGGTGGCGATGAGCGCTGTGAGATCCGCGAGGTCCTGCGCCGCCAGGTTCTGCAGGGGCGGGCGGACCGGGCCGGCGGATCGACCCACCGCTTCAAGCCCACCTTTGACGATGGATACGGAGTAGCCCTTCACGCGGTCGCGGATGTCCAGGTACGGGATCACAAAGTCGTTGAGCTTCTTGTTGACGGCGACGCGGTCGTTGTTACGGACGTCCTGGTAAAAGTCCAGCGCATATTGCGGAACGAAGTTGTACAGGGCGCTGGAGTAGGTGCTCATGCCCAACTGCAGTAGCGGCAGTGCGAAGGTCTCAGCCGTGGGAAGGCCGCCCAGGTAGAAGAGCCGGTCGCCGAGCTTGGCGTAGACCCGGGCATCGTGCTCAAGGTCGCCCACGCCGTCTTTGAACCCGATGAGGTTCTCATGCCGGTCGGCCAAGGTGGCCACGGTGGTGTCCTTGTAGATGGCGTTGGCGCGGTTGTAGATGATCACGCCCAGCGAGGTGGACCGGCAGATGGCGCTGACATGCTCGGTGAGCCCGGCCTGGTCCGCCTCGGTGAGGTAGGGCGGGAGGAGCAGGATGCCTTCGGCGCCAGCTGCCTCGGCGGCTTTGGCGTTGTCGATCGCCTGGGCGGTGGAGCCTCCGGCGGAGGCCAGCACTGGAACCAGGGTGCCGACTTCCTCGACGGCGGTGCGCACCACACGCTCGGATTCCGCTGGGGTGAGGGAGAAGCCCTCGCCTGTCCCGCCGGCCGCGAACAGGCCGGCCACCGGGAAGCTGGCCTGCCAAGCCAAGTGCTTACGGTAGTTCTCCTCATCGAACTGCAGCTCCGCGTCGAAGGATGTGACGGGGAAGGACAGCAGTCCTTCCTTGAGCGTGCTTGCCAGTTCCTGCGGTGTGTAGCGTGCCATGCTGTGGTCCTTTGACTGTTGTTGCCGCGGGGCGGTGAAATGATGGGTTTCTTTACAAAAAACGGATGCCGCGTGCGGCAGCATCCAGCCGGCCGGTGGACGCCAGTCCCAGGTGGTAGACGTGCAGTTCGCTGCTTCCGGCATCCAGGAGTGCGTCCCATTCGTGGGCCAGCGCTTCGGCATCGGCGGGCTTCGGCGGTAATACCAGCACGTAGGAGCCCACCGTTGCTCCGGGTGCGGCTGCGGTCATCGCGGCCACGGTGGCTGCACTGTCCGCTGCTTCCCCCCAGCAGGGGACCACGGTGCTCACCTTGTCCAGTTGGGCCCACAGCCGGCTCCGGCGCAGCGCCTCGACGGAGACAAACGGGCCGGTAGACCAGGGGTCCGGGGAGGCGTGCAGCGAGATCCGTGCAACGGAACCGGCGGTGGCCCGTAGGCAGGCGTCCAGCAGGGCGGCCGTGGCATCCCACCTGGTTTCAAGCAGCGGCAGGAATTCTGCGGCCTCGGGAGCTGTTGCGGGCGTGGTCTTCGGTGAGTCCGCCTGACGGTGGACGGCATCCCGTACCCGGGCCTGGAGGGCTTCTGCATCCAGGCCACGCGCTGTATAGGCAACCCGGCAGGCGCCGCAGAAGCATAGGGACAGGAGCGCCTGCACCCAGGGGGAGTATCCGGCACCTTCGGTCTTTTCGTGCTGGTTCTGGTGGCCGAACCCCAGCGGACCCGATGCCTCGAGGACCAGGCCGTCCGGCCGGCCGAGGTCCAGTACCTGCTCCACCAGCCGGGCGGCGTAGTCGCGAACGTCCGGCTGTGACGGACACAGGGCATAGCGGTAGGTTTCCGCGAAGGCATTCCGGACGCACAAGTCCTGGTTCCGGCTACCCACGGCACTTGAGTGGGTCAGGACTACCCAGGCGTCCACCGGGAGCCCGGCGCCGCGGACAACCTCCGCAGCCTCCGCAAAGGAATCATCCCGGCCAGTCCACCCAGCGGCATCGCCGGGCCGAAGGGCACTGCCGTCCCAGGCCTGGGTCACCGGGAGGTATAGGGCCGCGGACCCGGCATCCACCACACGGCGCGCCGGATGTCGTGGGGTAGCGGCCCGGACCGAATGGTAGGCGGCGGCCATCGCTACGCGGTGTACGCCGGTGCCCTTGATCCAAGAGGTTGCGGAAGGATCTCCCAGCACATCCCAGGGATACAGGTATCCGGTGACCTGCGGCTTTACCATCGCGGAAGATCAGCTGTGTAGTCCGGGACGAAGCGCTGCATGTAGCCAGTGTCGTCCCTGGCTGTCATCTTGGCGTCCAGGTACTGCCGGTGGAGCTCGGCCAGCTTCTCCCGATCCAGCTCCACGCCCAAGCCCGTGCCGGTGGGAACGCGGACACTGCCGTCAACGAACTGCAGGACGCCCGGCTTGACCACGTCGTTGTGCCCGTTCCACGGGTAGTGCGTGTCGCAGGCGTATGTGAGGGCGGGCGTGGCGGCGGCAACGTGGACCATGGCGGCCAGGCTGATCCCCAGATGGGAGTTGGAGTGCATGGACAAACCTATGCCGAAGGTCTGGCAGAGGGTTCCCAATTCACGCGTGTGCCGCAGGCCGCCCCAGTAATGATGGTCGCCCAGGATGACCTGGACCGAGTCCAGTTCCACGCTCCGCTTAATGTGTTGGAACGACACCACGCACATGTTGGTTGCCAGCGGCATGGCAGCCGTAGCCGCCACCTCGCCCATTCCCTCGAGCCCCGGGGTCGGGTCCTCAAGGTACTCGAGCAACCCATCGGTTTCCCGGGCCACCCACTGGGAAGTTTCCACCGTCCAGGCCGTATTAGGGTCAAGCCGGAGCGGAAGGTCCGGGAACACTTCACGCAATGCTTTGATGGCTTCAATTTCCTGGGCCGGCGGGAAGACGCCGCCCTTGAGCTTGATGGACTTGAACCCGTACTCAGAGATCATCTTCTGCGCTTGGCGCACAATGCCCGCGGGGTCCAAGGCCTCGCCCCACTCATCCGCAATGGCCGGTTTGCCGTCCATGGCGGGATGCTCTGCCCACTTGTAGAAAAGGTACGCGCTGAAGGGAACCTCGTCCCGGACTGTGCCGCCGAGTAACTCGCTGACGGTGCGTCCCGTGGCGTGGCCTTGGATGTCCAGCGCCGCCACCTCGAACGCGGAGAAGACGGCGGCCTTTTCGAACGCGGAGAGGGTGGGGTCGAGGGCTTCGTAGATGAGGTGCTCCATCATGGACGTTTCAAAGACCCCCAGGCCCTTGATGGCGTTGGCGCCCACCGCCAGGTTGTCCAGCCGGCTTTGCCCGCCGGAGCACTCGCCTAAGCCCAGCAGGCCATTGGCGGTGCGGACCTCTATCACGACGCGGTGCACCAGCGGTTCGTGCACACCCACGGCATTCAACAACGGCGGGTCGGAGAACGCGATGGGAGTAATGGTGATCTCGGTGATTTTCAGCCCGGCCGCTGTGGGGGCATGGTCTGAGGTGAGGGTGGTGCGGGTTTTCATTGAACTTCTTTCGTGGGATTGGCGGGCGGGCTGGGCCTGTCCTAGCCTTTGGTGGCGCCCGCTGTGATGCCGCGGATCATGGAGCGCTGCAGGAAGAGGTAGACCAACAGGCTGGGGATCATTGCCATGACGGCGCCGGCCAGCAGGACGCCGGGTCCAACCGTGGTGTCATTGCGGAGTACGGAGAGCGCAACTGTCAGGGTGTAATCGCTGGGATCATTGGCTGCGATGAGGGGGAGGAGGTACTGGTCCCAGACCATCATGAAGCCGAAGATTCCAATCACGCCCAACGCGGGCTTGCAGAGCGGCAGGATGATGGCGAACAGCATGCGGAACTCGCCCACGCCGTCCAGCCTGGCCGCTTCTTCGATCTCGGCGGGGATTTCCTTCATGAACTCACTCATGATGAAGATGGAGAACCCCCAGATGCCCACCGGCAGGATGACTGCCAGCACGGTTCCGCGCAGGCTCACTCCCAGAAGGGGGAGGTCGCCGAGCACCAGCGAGAGCGGGATGCCAATGATTTCCTCGGGCAGCATCATGGTGAGCAGCACCAACAGCAGGATGAAGGCCTGTCCGCGGAACTTCTTCCGGCTCAAGCTGTAGGCCGCGAACACGGATACTGTCATCTGCAGCAGTAGCCCGCCACCGGCGATCACCAGGGAGTTCAGCAGGTAGCTCCAAAGCCCCTGCTGTGACGCTGCCTCGAAGTTGGCCAGGGTGAAGGCCTTGGGCAGTAGCGTGATCTCGGTGGGGCTGCTGTTCCTGTCGAACGCACCCGAGATGATGGCAGCGAACGGCAACGCAAAGATGCAGAAAACCAGGATGCACAGCACGATGCGGAGCAGCATGTTCACGCTGAAGCCAGGGGACCAGCCCAGGGCCGAGTCGAAGCGGGAGGACGACGACGGCCGCTTGGTCCGTGCCGGGGTGCGGGTTGTGGTGGTGCTCATCGTTCCGCCTTTCGTCGGGCCAGGAGTTGGGTGCCCACCGTGAGCAGGAGCGTGACCACCAGAAGCAGCACCGCAGCGGCCGAGGCCACGCCGATGTCGTTGCGCTGGAAGCCGAGTGAATACATCCGCGTCATCCAAACTTCCGTGGAGCCGGCCGGACCGCCACCGGTGAGCACATACACTTCCGTGAAGCTCCTCAGGCTCCGGATGGCGGCAAGCGTCAGGA
This sequence comes from Arthrobacter sp. AK01, assembly GCF_021109375.1. Lineage (NCBI taxonomy): Bacteria > Bacillati > Actinomycetota > Actinomycetes > Micrococcales > Micrococcaceae > Arthrobacter > Arthrobacter sp. AK01. The sequence continues at coordinate 53,973 of NZ_JAJOHP010000014.1, read as the reverse complement.
CGATCACGATCGCCGGACGCAGTGCCGGCAGGGTGATGTAGCGCAGGCGCTGCCAGACGGTGGCGCCATCCACGCCGGCCGATTCGTACAGGGCCCGGTCGATACCGGCCAGTCCGGCCAGGATGATCACCATGTTGTAGGGGGCGCCGTTCCAGATCCCGACGACGGCGATTGACCCCAGTGCGGTGTCGGTGCCGTTCAGGAACTGCAGGGGTCCCAGTCCCACCCAGCTGAGGATGGTGTTCAGTGGGCCGTCGGCGGTGGGGAAGTAGAGAATACGCCAGATTTCACCCACTACCGCGAGTGCGGTGACCACGGGAAGGAAGATGGCGGTGCGCAGGAACCACAGGGACTTTGCCTGCCCCTCAAGGAGGAGGGCCAGGACGAATCCGACCACCAGGGCGCCGACCGTCTGGGTAAGCCCCAGTATTACGGTGTGGCCCAGCGCATCCATGAAGCGGGCGTCGGTGAGAACGCTGGCGTAGTTGTCCAGGCCGACAAAAACGTCGCCCAGGAAGGGCTGGACCTTGAAAAGGCTCAGCCGGATTCCCTCCAACATGGGGATGAATTTGAAGTACAGGGCCAGGACGGCCGCGGGAACCAAGAACACCCAGACGGCCAGCATGTGTGCCCGGTTGCTTTTCCTGCGTCGCTTGGGCGGGCTGGGCCGCCTTGCCTGAGCCGGCATTGCCGCCGGCTTTGTTGGTGCTGAGGTCATGACTTGGCGTTCTGGCTCGTCAGTTCTTCGTTGATGGCGTTATCAAGGTCCTTCAGGCCCGATGCCACGTTGTCGCCTCCGCAATCCGAGACGATCTTGTTCAGGGCCTCGGCAGCGGCCTGCTTGATGGGCACGAAGTTGATGGCGGACGGGAACGCCTTGGAGGAGTTCTGCAGGGCGTCCTGGACCACGGTCCAGCGGGGGTCGTTGTACACGTCCGCGGCGTTGACGTCACCGTTGACCGGTACACGGACGATCGGCTGCTTGCCGGCGGTCATGCCAGCCTTCTGGCCATCTGCAGATACCAGGTAGTCGATGACCTTTTTGGTCTGTTCGGGTTTACCGTTGCTGGCAGTGACGTAGATGTTTTCGCCCTCTGCCAGGACGGTGTTGTCCACGGAACCTTTGGGAGCCTCGACAACCTCGTAAGCGTCCTTGCCCAAAGCCGTATCAAAGGACGAGAAGTTGTAGGGGCCGGTAAGGATGATGCCGGTTTTGCCGGTCTGGAAGAAGGGCGATGCCACGCTGGTGGCGGCTGTGAGGGCGCCCGGCTGGGTGTTGCCCGGGGTGCAGAATTGCTTCTTGATCCAGGTGACGCCTTCCTGGGTTTCGGTACTTGCTGCGGTAGCCGTGAACTTCCCGTTGCCCTCGTCCTTGAGGTAGGAGCCGCCGTTCTGCCAAAGGTAGGAGGACGCCCACCATCCCAGGTAGCCGCGCTCTGTGGAGCCCGGTACGGTCATGCCGTAAGTGTCCGCCTGCCCGTTGCCATCTGGATCCTGCGTGGCGAACGCGGTTGCAAGCTTCTCAAGGTCCTCTTGGGTCTTTGGAATCGGCAGGCCCAGCTTCTCGCGCCAGTCCTTGCGGATCATGGTCACCATGGTCTGCCGGGAGAAGGGAACGCCATAGGTGGCGCCGTTCAGGCCCTTGGCCTCGTTCCAGAGGGCGTCTGCAATCTTGTCGTTTCCCTCAACCGTGGATTTGTCCACCTCCACCAAGTATCCCTGCGCGGTGTAGTTGCCCAGGGCGGCCGAATCGTTGATGACGATGTCCGGGAGCTTCTTGGAGGCGGCGCGGGTCTGAAGCTGTTGGTCAAGGTCCGGCACGCCCTGGAAATTCACCTGTACTCCGGTCTTGGCGGTGAACTCCTTGAACATGGCTGCATAAGTGGTGGCGGCATCGGTGCCTGCGCGGGCCCAGACCTCGATGGGCTGGCCGTCATCCGTGGCTGCGGGGGCTGAGGAACCGCCGGCACTGCAGCCGCTCAGCACTGCGGCGGCCGTTACGGCCACTGCCAAAACAGTGCGGGACTGCTTCCTGAATTTTGAATCCACCCTGATTCTCCTTTTACTTCTCTTGCTTCAACCGAGTAATTGTCGCCGCAAATGAATGTGGCCCTGCTGGCCGTGCTTTGAGGAACGGCAGCGATGCAAACAGCGAACCGCCAGCGTCCGGCGGCTGGAGCCATTCTCTTTGCTTGTTTATATATGTAAAACGCTGTTACCATGTGAAACCTACTTCATGAGAGTATGATTTGGATCACGGAGTGTCAACCGTTGGAGGAATCTTGTCTGCAGCACCCCAAAGAGTGACCATTGCCCTCACCGGCGGTGCGGGAATGATGGCCACGCTGCTGAGGCCCCACCTCGCTGCAGCCGGTTACATGGTCCGGCTGGTGGACCTTGCCGCAGCCCCGGACCCCCAACCAAACGAGTCTGTCCACGTTGGCTCCGTGACGGATCCGGACTTCATGGGGGCTGCGCTCAGGGACGTTGGGGCTGTCATCCATCTAGGTGGCCTGCACCGCGAGAAACCCTGGGCCGAACTTGTGTCCACCAACATCACCGGCACCCAAGTGACTCTGGAAGCGGCCCGGCAGAACGGCGTCGAACGTGTCCTCTTGGCAAGTTCCACCCATGCCGTAGGCTTCCACCCCACCGAAGCCGCAGCCCAGGACTCAGTGCTCACGCCCCGCCCGGACACCTACTACGGTGTCAGCAAGGCGGCCGTGGAAGCGCTGGGGAGCCTCTACGCGGACAAATACGGCATGAAAGTGGTCAGCGCCCGCATTGGCACCGGCGGTGAAGAACCTGGAAACCTGCGGACGCTCGGGTCTTGGCTTTCGCCAGCGGACTCCTTCCGCTTAGTAGAGGCTACGCTCAACGATTGTGGCGCCCCAGGGCATCACGTGGTGTGGGCCGTTTCGGCGAACACCCGCGGGTGGGCCAACCTTGAAGCGGGAAAACGTATTGGATTCGAACCGCAGGATGACGCCGAGGCCTTCGCCGCAGGGGTGGATACCTCGGCCCGGGACGCGTGGGCGGAACTATTGGGCGGCGCCTGGGCCAGTGATGGCCATAGGGTGGGAGTGGACAACTACCCACACCCGGCATCCACATGACAGGCCGGGTCAGGTCAGGGGGGAATGTGGAAGGGGGATCTGTGACAGCTTCGTTGGAGGCACAGTCCGGCGCGGCCGGCGACGTCAAAATGGTTAAGTCGGCGGAACGAACCATCGCTATTCTAGAGCTCTTGGCCGGCGCACCGCAGCCGCTTACCACGGCGGAAATCTTCAAGCTGACGGGCTACCCGCGGTCCAGCCTGCACTGGTTGCTGTTGACGCTGCTGGAGCTCAACTGGATAGAGCAGACGCCCGAGGGCGCCTACCGCATAGGCACCCACGCGCTGCTGTGCGGCACGGCCTACCTGGACCGGGACCCGGTGATGGAGCATGTGTCAGCCGTTTTGGAAAAGGTCCGCAACGCCACTACCTTCACCACGCACTATGCCCGGCTGGACCGCTCTGACGTCATTTACCTGGCTACCCGGCAGGCAGTTGATCGCCGCCGGCTTTCCTCCCGGGTGGGACGCAAGTTGCCCGCCCCGGTGACGGCCTTGGGAAAGGCCATCCTCTCCGAGTACACCGACGCAGAGGTTCGGCAGCGGATAGGCGATGGACCGTACGCGCAGATCACCCCCAACTCCGTGCCGGACTTTGAAGCCCTGCAGCGCGAACTGGCTGAGTTCCGCAAGGCCGACCACGCCATCGAATGGGAGCAGAACACGGTGGGTCTCTGCTGCGTCAGCGTGGTGGTTCCTTACCGGATCCCCGGTACCGACGCCATGAGTTGTTCCATCCCGAAGGAACTCGCTACGGAAGAGGTCCTCCGCAGCACGGTGGCCGCCCTCAAGTCTGCGGCAGCGGAGCTTGCCAGGACGCTGCGGGCTGCCGGCATCCGCTAACGGCCGTGTCCCCAGCAGCCCCATGGCCGACGTCACACAGGTCCGGATTGGGGCCCAGCGGCGTGTAGGTTAGGCGCCCTGACACGCGCGAGCCTAGCCTAGAAGCATGGCCAACAAGGGTAAGCAGCAGTCGACCGCGCGCTCATCAGCGCCGGCGAAGGGTGCTGCCCGCGGCTCATCCGGTGCCGGTACGCCGGGCAAAAGCAGCCCGACCAACAGGCGCAGGCCCAGTCCTGCCGTGTATCGCCGTCGTCGACAGGTAGTTTTTGGTGCGCTGCTGCTGGTGATCATGATGATCGTGGTTGCTGCGGTGGCCATTACTGGGGCGCTCACTGGGCAGTCCGGGCCGCAAGCCGTCACTACCCCGGAAGCCTCCCAGGCACCCACGCAGGGCAGCGCCCCGTCAGGTACGCCGTCACCCTCCGCATCTCCCACGCCAGTGTGCGACTTCAACCTCATGACCGTCGCCGCCAAAACCGACAAGCCTGCCTACGGTGCGGAGGACAAGCCGCTGCTCACCATGACCATTACCAACGGGGGCGCAGCCCCCTGCGAGGTCAACGTGGGCACATCCCAGATGGAATACCTGGTGATGAGCGGCGGAGACCGGATCTTCTCGTCCAAGGACTGCCAGACCGGCGGCGAGGACCTCATCAAGACCATCCAGCCCGGCAAGAGCGAAACCGCGAACTTCCCGTGGCAGCGCAACCGGACACTGGAGGGCTGTGGTGCGATCACTGCCAAGCCCGGTGGCGGCGGGGCCTATTACACGTTCGAGGCCCGACTGGGAAACAAGGCCAGCCCGAAGGCCGTGTTCCAGCTGAATTAGTCACCGCCGAACCAGCGTTCGACGGCGGCAGCCAGCTTAGAGGAACCTGTCCAGGAGGCTGGCCTCGGCCATGCGGCTCAGGCCCTCGCGGACTGTGCGGGCACGCTGATCGCCGATGCCGTCCACAGTCATGAGATCGTCAATAGTTGCTGCCATGAGGTTCTGGAGCCCACCGAAGTAGTCCACCAGCCGATCGGCCACAGCTTTGGGCACTGACTTCAAACCGGACAGCAGGCGGTAGCCCCGCGGCTGGACCACTGCGTCCAACTGCTCAACCCCGCCAGCGAAGCCAATGATGTGGGCAATACGGCTGAGGTCGATCAGTTCCGTCGGTCCAAGGTTGAGGAGCGCCTGGACGGCTTCCTCTATTTCCTCAGGCGAGGCGTCCGGGTCCGAGTAGTCGCGGATGATGACGTCGCTGCCGGGCCCGCGGCCCATGGTGAGTTCTTCCACCTGGAGGGAAAGGAGCCGGCCATCTTCGCCAAGTTCCAGCACGTACTGGGCGATTTCCTCGGAGATGCGCCGGACCATTTCCTGGCGCTGGAGGGTGACTGCCACGTCCCGGACGGTAACGAGGGCTTCGATTTCGAGGGCTGAGAGGGAACTGGTGACCTGGTCCAGCCTGGCGCTGTACCGCTCGAGGGTTGCCAAGGCCTGGTTGGCGCGGGCAAGGACCTTCTCGGACCCCTCCAGCACGTGCCGCAGGCCGTTCACGTAGAGCGCGATGATTTGCATGGACTGGCTGACGGAGATCACGGGAACGCCGGTCTGGATGGCCACGCGCTCAGCCGTGCGGTGCCTGGTGCCCGATTCCTGGGTTTCGATGCTTGAATCCGGGACCAACTGGACTGCGGCACGGACGATGTTGCTGGCGTCCTTGTCACAGATGATGGCGCCGTCCATCTTGGCCAGCTCACGCAGGCGTGTGGGCGAGAAGTCGATGCCGATATCGAATCCGCCCGAACAGATGGAGTCGATGGTGCGGTCGTAGCCCAACACGATCAGGGCGCCGGTCCGTCCACGGAGGATGCGTTCCAGGCCATCACGCAACGGAGTTCCGGGTGCGACTCTGGCCAGGGTCGCCTTAAGCGACTCTTCCGGGCTCCGGGCCATAGGGTTTCCCTTCGAAGGTGCAAGCCACGGCTCACAGACAAGCTGAATCCGGCGTCAGCGGGCACTCACAAAAAATGCCCCAAAGACGACAAGCACCATGATAGGGCTTCCGGGCACCGTTAACCGCACCAGCAAGCCGCAAAGTGGGTCATTTCTTTATCTTCGGGGATGCCCGGAAAGTGGTTTGGCGGCCAATCGCCGGGACCCCCATTTCCGCTGATCAGCCGCCTGCCGCCTAGATCCGGCCGCGCCCAAGTCCAGTCAGCAAAGCTCCTCCCGCCTCGCGCCAAAACCCGTGGCTTCCCGGTCCAGCCGCCTTGTTCTCCAGGTATTTAATCCAATCGCGGTACTCGGTAATGTCCCGTCCTTCTGCCGCCGCCACGGCATCACAGGCAAAGCCGACGGCTTTGCTGCCATCGTCCAGCGTGACGGAACCCAGCAGCATGGGTTCCGGCAGTTCAGCAAGAAATGATCCAAGCCCGGCCTCTGAAAGCAGCCACCTCTCGGCCACGAGCCCGGCCCCGTGTTCAGATCGAACCACGCCGGGCTTAGGAGGGGTGGTTTCCAAGGCCACCATTCGGTACCGGGCCGCAGTGACTACCCGCCCGTCCCAGAAAGCCCCGCGCCGCTTAAGTTCAGCCGCCAGCGGCTGCCCCTTCCGGTGCGCCCCCACCACGACGAGGGGAACGACGGCGGCTCCCGCAGCAACCGGCCACGGAACCTTGCGGCCGGGCGACGTGGCGGGTGCGGCTCCGGCTGCGACCAACTCCGGATTCTCCGGGGTCAGTTCAATACGCCGCGCGATGTCCGCGGCCACCCCGTCCTCGAAGGTCCGGGCAACCACAGTCAGGCCGAACTGCGCGATGCTGCTTGTTTCGCCCGCGCCGCCTGTTTCGGTGACGGTACCCGCCGGTACCGCAACGGCACTGAGATCGAAGAGGTTGCAGAAATTGGTATAGGTACCCATCCGGGAATTGACCCCCACGGGATCGGCTGCGACCTCGGCCAGCGTCGGATGGAACGGTGCCGTGGGAACTATCAGCGCATCGAAACCGTCCAACCGCTCCATGGCCTGGTGCTTGAGATGCTCCAACGCCGCCGTGTCCGCCACGTACTGGTGCGCAGGGACCGTGCCTGCAGCCTTGATGATGCCGGCCACCGTTGCGTCGAGCGTTGCGGACACCCCGCCGGACGTCACCGAGTCAATGAAGCTGCCGACGGCGGCGTAGCGTTCGGCCACCAATCCGCCGTCGTACAGCAGCCGTGCGGCCTCTAGGAAGACGTCAAGTTCGATGGGCTCGGCCACTACTCCGGTGGACCGCAGTCGCTCAATCTGCTCCCGGAACTCGGCCGCCCAGGCGTCCGGGAGTGCCGGCAGAGCGGCGGGATAGGCCACCCGCGGCGTGGACGGCGCCGCAACCTTGGCGTCTGCAGGCCACGGGCGGCCCTGCCCGGCCATGATGCCCATGGCGAGCTCCGCAGTGGCGAGGTCGCGCGCGAAGATGGTTGCCGTATCCCAGGAACGGCATGCCGGGACCACACCTTCGGTGGACACCACGCCCAGGGTGGGTTTGATCCCCACAATCCCTTGCAGTGCAGCGGGAATCCGGCCCGAACCCGCCGTGTCCGTCCCGATGGCGATGTCCACCAAGCCCAAGGCCACCGCCACAGCAGAACCTGAACTTGAACCACCGGAAATTCGCTCCGGACGCCGCGAATCACGCACAGCTCCATACGGGCTGCGCGTCCCCACCAGTCCTGTGGCGAACTGGTCCAGGTTGGTGGCCCCAAGCACCAACGCTCCCGCAGCGCGGAGCCGCGCAACCGGCACCGCATCCCGGGCGGGTGCATCCCCAAAGCCGGGGCACGCCGCCGTCGTGACCATACCGGCAACATCCACGTTGTTCTTCACGGCGAGCAGGAGGCCGGCAAGCGGCAGGTTCTCACCGGCCGCCACGGCGGCGTCAATCCGGGCCGCCTCCGCGAGCAGTTCGTCCCGCCCCCGCAGGTGGATCCAGATTTCAGGACGGTCGACGGCGTCAATCGCCTTAAGCGCGGCGAGGACGCGTTCCACGGTGGGCCCGCTCATGATGCGCTTCCTTCCAGCACAAGTGCGGGTTCCCGGACGTCCACGGGCTCCAGGACCACCAGTGCTTCGCCTGCCACCACTTGGGCGCCGGCCATGGGCAGGACCCGTTGGACCACGCCATCTACCGGAGCCTGGATGACCGTCTCCATCTTCATCGCTTCCAGGGAGACCAGCGGCTGGCCGGCCACCACGAGGTCCCCGGGTTCCACGTCCACTTTCCAGACGCTGGCCGCGAACGGTGAAGTCACCAAAGTGCCGCCGTCGGGCACTACGACCTCGTCGGCCGGTGGGGCCAGTGAAACGGCTTGTTCGGCACGGTCGAACTCGCCGGCCTCCTCCCAAGCCTGGCGCTCCACGGCGAAAGCGGCCGACTGGGTCTCGCGGAACTCTGCAATGGACACGCTGTTGCGGTCCAGGAATTCCTCATGCTCGGCCAGCGAGAACGTGCCGTCCTGGATCTCTACGCCACGGCCGCGGCCCGCAGCCATGTCTGCGCGGAGGTCCAGGAGCTCCTCGGGGCTGACGGGGTACCAGGAAATACGGTCGAAGAACCGGAGCAGCCACGGGGAGCCCGGTTCAAACGGCGCCGAATCCGCGTACCGCGACCAAACCTGGGTGGTGCGGCCCACGAACTGGTAGCCGCCGGGTCCCTCCATGCCGTAAATGCACATGTAGGCCCCGCCGATGCCCACGGCGTTCTCAGGGGTCCACGTGCGGGCAGGGTTGTACTTGGTGGTGACCAGCCGGTGCCGCGGATCCAATGGGGTTGCCACCGGTGCTCCGAGGTACACGTCGCCCAGGCCCAGGACGAGGTACTCGGCGTTGAAGACGGTGTCGAAGACGTCGTTGACGGAGTCCAGGCCGTTGATGCGGCGGATGAACTCGATGTTCCACGGGCACCACGGGGCGTCGTCGCGGACACCGGCCATGTAGCGCTCGATTGCCTCGCGGGTGGCGGGATCGTCCCAGGACAAGGGGAGACGGACGCTGCGGCTGGGTACCACCAACTCCGAGCTCGCTGGGAGCGAAGCGTCCACCTCGCGCACCAGGCCCAACAGCTTCGAGGTGGGCAGGACGGAAGGATCGGCCTTGATCTGCAGGGAACGGATGCCCGGGGTCAGATCCACGATGCCCCGGACTGCGAGGCGTTCAAGTTCCTGGTGGAGGGCGTGGACGCGGGCGCGCAGGCCCAGGTCCAGCACCATGTCGCCGTACTCCACCAACAGGTTGTCATCACCGGAGCGTCGGTAGGTGACCGCAGGCCGTCCGTCGCCTTCGGGCACCCGGCCCAGCACGCCGTCGTCGCCATCTCCGCGAAGCAGTCCGGTAGTGCCGGACGCAATGCCTGTACTGAAGTCGGCACTGCCCGGGAGTATCAGTTGCCGCGCGGCGCCGAGTTCCTTGACCGAAGGCGCCTCGACGGAACGGATGGGCACAAAGCGGACCTTGTCACCAGGCCGCAATTGCCCCAGCTTCCAGCGCTCGCCGGTCACCACCGTTACCGGGCAGACGAAACCGCCCAGGCTGGGACCATCAGGGCCCAGGAGAATGGGGGTGTCGCCGGTGAAGTCGAGCGCGCCTACGGAGTACGCGGTGTCGTGGATGTTGGAGGGGTGCAGTCCGGCTTCCCCGCCGTCATTGCGTGCCCAGCGCGGCTTGGGGCCGATCAGGCGGACACCGGTTCGGGCGGAGTTGAAGTGGACCTCGTATTCGGCGGCATAGAGCTCTTCAATGTCTTCGCGTTGGAAGAATTCCGGTGCGCCATGCGGCCCTTCCACTACTTTCAGCTCCCATTCCGAGGTGAGTGCCGGGCGGCTCTCTGCCGGAACCGCGCCGGGGACGGTCTCAGGCAGGTGACCGGTGACCGTGCGGAGCACATCGCTGGCCCGCAGCACGCGGCCGCCGTGGCCACCGAACTGGCCCAACGTGAAGGTGGACGCACTGCCGAGGTACTGGGGAACGTCAAGCCCGCCTTCAAAGAGAATGTAACCCCTCAACCCCGAACCGTCAGCCGATCCGACATCCAGCAGGCCGTTCACGGGGACGGTGATGGGCTCCCAGGCGCTGGCAGGATTGCCGTTGACGGTCACTGTGACGTCGGCGCCGGTGACGCACACCGTGGTGGCGTGGGTGAAACGGAGCGCCGGCCCGGCCATGGTGAATTCCAGGCCGGGTGCTCCCTCTGGATTGCCCAGTGCGGTGTTGCCAAGCCGGAACGACAAATCATCCATGGGGCCGCTGGGCGGGACGCCGATCTGCCACAGCCCGGTCCGGCCAGGCCAGTCCTGCACGCTGGTCTGGAGGCCTGGCCGTTCAACGGTGATCCGAGGTTCAGGGTCGCCCACGGTGTTGAGGGTTCCGGTGGAATGCTGTGCCGTACGGACCACGTCCATCCCGGCAACGGCACGCAGCATGCCCAGGTTGGTCTCGATGCCATCGATGCGGGTTCCTGCCAGCGCAGTGGCCAGGGCGTCGAAGGCGGCGTCACGGGTGCTGCCGGACGTGATGACCTTGCCCAGCAGGGGATCGTAGCTGGTGGAGACTTCGCTGCCGGTTTCCACCCAGGCGTCAATGCGTACGACGTCGGAGCCCGGGTACTGCGCGTTGGTAACCGTTCCGGCGCTGGGCTGGAAGTTCCGGGCAGGGTCTTCTGCATAGATGCGGGCTTCCACAGCGTGGCCTGAGACAGGCACGCTGTCCGGCACACCATCAAGCACGGGCTCCTGCTGGGCCAGATTCAGCATCCACTCCACCAGGTCCACGCCGGTGATGGCCTCGGTGACTGGGTGCTCTACTTGCAGCCGTGCATTGACTTCCAGGAAGGATGCTTCCTGGCGGACGGGGTCGTAGACGAACTCCACCGTTCCGGCCGAGCGGTAGCCCACTGAGGCACACAAGGCGCGTGAGCTCCGGTGCAGTTCCTCACGCAACGCATCAGGGAGATCCGGCGCGGGTGCCTCTTCAAGTACTTTCTGGTGGCGGCGTTGCAGCGAGCAGTCACGGTCGCCGAGGCTCACCACGCGACCCTCGCCGTCGCCGAACACCTGGACTTCCACGTGGCGGGCGTGTTCAATGTAGCGTTCGGCAAAGACGCCGGCCGTTCCAAAGCTGGAACTGGCCAGGCGGGCCACCCGGGAGTAGTTCTCGCGGAGCCCGGCTTCGTCGCGGCAGACGGCCATGCCGATGCCGCCGCCACCGCCGGTTGCCTTGAGCATGAGCGGGAAACCGATGGTTTCCGATGCTGCCACGGCTTCGTCCAGGTCCTCCAGGAGGCCGGATCCGGCGATCATGGGAACGCCGGCGCGTTGCGCGGCATCGCGGGCCGTGTGCTTGGTCCCGAAAATCCGGAGCTGGTCCGGGGTGGGGCCTACAAAGACCAGGCCGGCCGCTTCAACAGCTTCCGCGAAGGCTGCGTCTTCGGACAGGAACCCGTAGCCAGGGTGGATGGCTCCGGCCCCGGTGGAAGCTGCCGCACTGAGGATGGCGTCGATCTTGAGATACGACTCCTTGGCCGGTGCAGGTCCCAGGAGGACGGCCTCGTCAGCGAGCTTTACATGCTTGGCGCCGCGGTCCGCTTCGGAAAAGACAGCGACGGTGCGGAGCCCGGCCTTGCGGGCGGACTCGATGATCCTGCATGCGATCTCGCCGCGGTTGGCAATGAGGAGGGTGTCGAAGCGGTTCATGCGCGGGCCTCCGGACGTGTGACGATCATGCGCACCGGCGTGGGGTTGAAGCCGTTGCAGGGGTTGTTGATTTGGGGGCAGTTGGACACCAGCACCAACGTGTCCACTTCGGCGCGGAGTGCCACTCGCTTGCCGGGCGCGGACAGCCCGTCCACGATGCCCAGCGCGCCGTCGGGATCCACCGGCACGTTCATGAACCAGTTGATGTTGGACACCAAGTCCTTCTTTCCGAGGTCCCACTTGGCGCCCTCAATGAGGAAGTTCTCCACGCAGGCGTGCTGTTCATGGGTGTGCTGGCCGTAGCGGAGCGTGTTGGATTCCTGGGAGCAGGCGCCGCCGATGGTGTCGTGGACACCAACCTCATCTGCCACCACTGTCATGAGTGCCTGGCCGCTGTCGGCGCGGAGGACCGAGCCAGTGGTGAGGAAGATGCTGCCCTGGGTTGCGATGGTCACGGCGGCCGAGTACCGGGTGCTGGTGTCTTTGGCCGCGTAGAGAATGCAGTCCACGGCCTGGTTGCCGTCGTGGTCCACGATGGTGAGCACGTCTCCGGCCTCAACCACGGCCGACCACGGGCCGCGGGCTTCCACCAGTTCGTCCAGTACGGCGCGGCCAGGGACCAGTGCGGGGCTGATTTCTGTGATGGCGTTCATGCGGAGGTCCTTGCGTTGTAGTCGAGTTCTGTGTTGTGGAGGGCCAGACGCCCCTCTGGGCCGAGGTCCACGTTGAGGCTTCCGTCCACCAGGGCTTGGAGGTCCTGCGGAGCCCGCCACGCGACGATGTCCACGGCGCTGCCGCTGAAGTCCGGACGGGGGTCCAACGGGTGGGCGGTATTGGCCAGTACCAGCACTGCGTCCATGTGGAGGAGAAGTTCGACGGCGGCACCGGCGCCGGCGCTGCCGGCGAACGTGATGCTGCCGTCCACGTCCACGGTGACGCCCTTGAAGAACGACAATGACGGAGGGAGTTCTTTCTGGCTGATGCCATGCTTCATGCCACCAAGGGTCAACAGTTCACGGCCGGCCGGTGACGGGCTGTGCGCTGATCCGGCACCGTACTTGGCGGTGTTTCCGGCCAGATGGGTGGTGCCGGTGAGGGCATCGTGGTTGCCGGACGAGTCGGCCACTACGGTGGCCATCAGCCGCCCGGCGTCGGACAGCAGGGGGTGGCCGGTGGTCAAGTACGCCTGCCAGGGGACCTTGACCGTGTCCGCGACGTTGAGCCGCTCGTGCTGTGCGCCGCTCCGGATGAGGACAGCGTGAACACAGGCATCGCCGTCGAGGTCTGTGATCCTGATGCGCGTCCCGCGGGCCAGTTCCAGATGGGTGTAGCGGCCAAAGGCCAGTGTCTCGGCCCAGGTCAACGCGGTCTTTGCCTCCGCAGGGAGGCTCTCCGTCAACCGGGCCGGAGCCGAAGCGGGCGGGACATGGATCATGGTCTCCACTGCCCGGCCATGCTGGGCCCGGGCGTGCAACCTGGCGCCTGCCGTGGTGGCGGTTCCGTTTTCAGTAGTCCGTGTTTCGAGAATCTGTGTCATGGCATTCATTTCTGTGCTTGAGCGGGATGGTGGTGCGGCGGGGTCAGCCAGCAGGGTTGGTGGGGTCCAATGCCTCTGCCGCTTTGTTCTGCCGGACCCGGAGGTTCCTCCGGACCCAGATGCCCAGGAGCAGGACGGCGCCAACCATGATGGGGGCGGAGAAGAGCAGGATTCCGTGTTCGCCGGAGGGGTCATACACCTCGGGGCGGGGCCATGACAGGTTGATGACCATCAGGGCGCCGTACAGGACGGCCAGGACGTTGACGGGCAGGCCCCAACGGCCCAAGGAGAACAGCCCCGCCGGCATGGTCTGGCCCACCCGGCCCCAGTCACCCCGGAAGCGGCTGAGCAGTTGAGGGACCGTGACCATCAGGTACGCCAGGTACACCATCACGATGCACACACTGCAGAGAGTGGTGAAGAGTGCGGAGTTGCCGATATTGATGGCGAGGATCCCCACCGCCAGGGCGCCGATCGCGATGGAGGGCCACATGGGGGTTCCACGTTTGGGGTGGACCTTCGCGAGCCGGGCCGAGGCCGGAAGCTTGCCGTCGCGGGCCATGGAGAACACCAGGCGTGAACCGGCCGTCTGGATGGCCAGGGTGCAGACAAAGATGGCGATTGCCACGTCCACCAGCAGCACCTTGCCCCAGAACGTGCCCAACACGGCCGTCAGCACGTAGGGGAGTCCCTCGGTGGCGAGCCTGCCGTCGTCGAGGCTTGGCGCTGCCATGAGGGCAGCGATAATCATCAGCCCGCCGCCAACACCTGAGATGATCAACGCCGACAAGATGGTGCGCGGTGCGGTCTTGCGGGGGTTCTTGGTTTCCTCCGAGAGTTCACCGGCTGAGTTGAAGCCGACCATCACGTACGCGGCCATCAGGCCGGAGACCAGGAAGGCGCCCACGGCACCAAGGTCCGAGGTAGTGACCACACTGATGTCTGCTACCACCTCCGGGCCACGCTGCGCGGCTGAGAACAAGGCGAGAATCACCGCGGCGACGCCCACAATCTCGCAGGTGACACCAATGGAGTTCACGTGGGACATGAGCCTCACGCCGAGGCAGTTGATCACAGTGGTGATCACCAGGAGTATGGCTCCAAGGATTACTGCGTTGGCCGCGCCCGTGGGGGATGCCAGGGAGGGGTCGCCGCCCACCACCTGGAATCCGTCCCACAGCTGGGGGAGGACCACCTGGAGGGCGATGGCTGCTGCGGCAGCTGTGATCACCTGGGCGATTGCCATGAACCAGCCGGCGAACCATCCCACCACTTCGCCACCCATGCGCCGCGACCACTGGTAGACGGCGCCGGACAACGGGTATCGGGCGGCGAGTTCGGCGAAGTTCAGGGCTACCAGGAGCTGGCCCACCAGAACCACGGGCCAGGTCCAAAAGAAGGCCGGGCCGGCGAAGGAGTAGCCGAAAGCGAAGAGCTGAAAGATGGTGGTGAGGATGGAGACGAACGAAAAACCTGCGGCGAACGATGCGTAGCGGCCCAGCTTGCGGTGCAGGGTGGGCTGGTAGCCGAGGGCTGTCAGGTCTGCGTCGTCAGTGCGGCTGGCCGTCGTCGAAAGGGTGGAAGTCATCGGGTTCTCCGTGTCTGGAACGGGATAGGGGACCAGCCCGGAGAGGTTTCTGATGACCCGTCCGGAATATCGGTCACTTGATAGTTTTCCAGCGCGGTGTCCCCGCAGCGTTTCGCCGATGTAAAGCCTTGGTTACCGTGCGTTTCGGGGAGGTAAAGGAAATCTCACCGTCGGCTCAGCAGGCCGTGAACGGCTCCTTTGGCGGTGCTGCGATGCAAGAATGAAAGGGTGAGTACAGTCGGACCGGGACGCCCCCGCAAGCAGCAAGCGGTACGGCGGGGAGCCACAGCCCGCGACGAAATCCTGGATGCGGCAGCCGAGCTCTTTACGGGCCAAGGATTCGCCAACACGTCCACGCGGGCCATCGCTGACGCCGTCGGAATCCGGCAGTCATCGCTGTATCACCACTTCTCCACCAAGGACGAGATCCTGGGCGAGCTTCTTGGCGGGACGGTGTCCACCAGCCTGGACTTCGCCCGTGCGGTGCACGGCCACCCGGAGGAAGCCGGGCGTGGCCCGGTTGCCGCCGCAGCGCGGCTGCACGCGGTGGTGCTGTTCGACGGTTCGCAGCTCTGCAGTTCCCGCTGGAACCTCGGCGTGCTGTACCACCTTCCGGAGGCCAGGGCGGAGGTCTTCCAGCCGTTCATGGACGCCCGGACGGAACTTCGGACCATTTACGCTGACTTGGGGCGGGAACTGACGGCGGTGGCGGATTCGGACGCCAGCCTCGGAGATACGGCCTTCCGACTGGTGGAGTCCTTGATCAACCTCCGTGCGGACGGACTGATCTCAGCGGAATCGGCGTCCACTACGGCCGACACCGTGATGTTCCTCGCAGGACTCAGGCACGAACTTCCGGCGGTGAGGGCCGCCAGTGGAGAACTCATCGGCCGGTTTGGAGCGGCGCCTGAGCCGGCGCTCGCAGCGAAGAGCGCCTAGTAATCCACCTGCCGCTTCAGCTTGTTCCCAAGCCACAGCATTGCCAAGCTCACCACGAGGAAGCCAACGGAGATGGCGAGTGCAAAGATGATCACGCCGCCCCAGCCGCCGGCGCGTGAGGGGTCGATGAACCAGTACGGGTACCAGTTGACGAAGGCTCCCCGGATCAGGCTGTAGACGAGGTAGCCGATGGGATAGAGCAGCCAGTACCAAATGTGCTTGGGTTGCAGGGTGGCCAGCGGGGGCTGGAAGAGCCAGTCCGCCACCATCACTACGGGGATCAGGTAGTGCACCACGAAGTTGACCCACGGCAGCAGCGAACCGAGGTCTTCGCCCGCCAATAGTGCGCCAAAAACAAGGCCCACCACGGCCATGGCGATGGTGGCTGAGCCACGGGTGACATCGTCGATTTCGCTGGGGCGCTTGCGGATCAGGACCCTGTACCCGCTGATGAGGAGCACCAACGCGGCAAAGATATTGGACAGATTGGTGAAGTAGCTGAAGAAGTTCCAGAGGTCATAGCCCATGCCCAGATGAACTGTCAGCTGTGTCCCCACCGCCACCAAGGTCAAAAGGCCAAAGAAAAAGCGTCCCCCGATAAGCACAGTTCTCTTGGTCATGACCCAATCCTTGCCGAAACCGCAGCTCAGAGCCGCTCGACACCCCGGAAGGGTTAAGTGATCAGAAGTTCGAGGGCCTCCGCCAAGTGGCCTACTTCGCGCACCGAGAAGCCGTCGGGGATGATCCCGGCGCCCGCCGGGCTGGCAGGAACGATCGCGTGGGTGAAGCCGAGGCGGTGTGCTTCCTGGATGCGTTGGTTGATCCCGGGAACAGGGCGGACCTCTCCGGCCAGGCCAACCTCGCCAAAGGCAATCAGGCGTTGGGGGAGGGCCTTCCGGGACTTGGCGGAGGCAACCGCGAGGGCAACAGCCAAGTCAGTGGCGGGCTCCGTGAGCTTCACGCCGCCGACCGTTGCCACGTAGGAGTCGTCCTTGTGCAGCATGCAGCCTGCCCGCTGCTGGAGAACCGCGAGCAGCATGGCGACGCGGGAACTCTCGAGCCCGCTGGTGGCCCGGCGTGGCTGCGAATTGGCGCTCTCGGCCAGAAGGGATTGAACCTCTGCCAGCAGCGGCCGGCGACCCTCCATGGTCACCGTGATGCACGTTCCCGAGACTGGCTCGCGGGTGCGTGAAACGAACAATCCGCTGGGATCAGCCAATCCCTCGATGCCCGCTTCGTTCAGGTCAAAGCAGCCGACGTCGTCCGTGGCGCCGTAGCGGTTCTTGACGGCTCTCAGCAGACGCAGGCGGGAGTGTCGCTCGCCCTCGAACTGGCACACGACGTCCACCAAGTGTTCCAGCAGCCTCGGCCCCGCGATGGTGCCTTCCTTGGTCACATGGCCCACCAGGAGCGTGGTCATGTTGCGCCGCTTGGCTGCGGCAATGATGGAGGCAGCGACCTCGCGCACCTGGGATACACCGCCGGCGCTGCCTTCGACATCCGCGCTGCTCAGCGTTTGCACGGAGTCGACAATCAACAGCTTGGGTTCGAGCTTCTCCACTTGGCCCAGCGCCTGCCCGAGGTCGGTCTCCGCGGAAAGGTACAGCGTATGGGCGACGGCGTCGATCCGCTCCGCGCGCAGCTTCACCTGTGCCGCAGATTCCTCACCGGTGATGTACAGGACATCCTGACCCGTACGGGCGAACTTCGCCGCGACGTCCAACAGGAGCGTGGACTTTCCGACGCCGGGTTCCCCAGCGAGCAGGATGACGGCACCGGGGACGAGCCCTCCTCCCAGGACGCGGTCCAGCTCGTCCACGCCCGTGGGCAGGAACGCCGCAGTGGTCCCATCAACCTCAGCGATTCGGCGGGCCGGCTCCAAAACTGTAGCGGCCGCCGTCGTACGCGCGACAGTGGCGCCGTACTCCTCAACGGTTCCCCAGGCTTGGCACTCACCGCACCTGCCCACCCACTTGATGGCGGTCCAGCCGCATTCGGCGCACTTGTAGGCGGGTGTCTTGGATGCGCGGGAGGTCTTGGAAGCCATGGGTTCAAGGTTAGCCGCGGGGACTGACAGTATTAGCCGAGCCGTCCCCCGTGCCGCGCCGCGTCCACAAACACCGCAATACCCGTCACACCAAGCGCAAGCCCGAGCGAAGCAACGACGTCCGTCAGCCAGTGGTACCCAAGGTAGACCCGGCTGTAGGCGACCAGCAGCGTCAGCAAGGCGGCGCCAGTGAAGGCGAGCACCGCCGTCGTTCGCGTGCCCGAACGCGAGACGATCAGGTAGGTGAGGACCAGCGCGAAAATGCCGGCGCCAAGCGTGTGGCCGGAAGGGAAGGACAGGGCGTCGTCCGGGCCGAGGAGGAAATCGGATGATGGCGGTCGGGAGCGGCCCACATCCTGCTTGATGACGGTGGAGAGAATACCGGCGAGCAACATAGCGCCCATCAGCACAGCCGGCCGCCATAGTTCCCGCTTCCAGGCCGTCCATGCGACGGCCACCGCCACGCTAATGACCGTCATCCACACGGGTGAGGTGACCGTAGTCAACGCCGTGAGGAAGGCCGTGACCACCGGGCCGCGCGAATCGACCATGAAACTGTGGACCGTGCCATCCACGGTGGCCAGCCCGGTCTCGGACAGCACGGCGGCGAACATCAACCAGAAGATGGCATCGCCGGCCACCAGCAAACCACCTGCCCACAGGAACAGGAGCCGCTGCCGTTGCCGGAGCGCCGGCGCAGCCCGGAAGCGTGTGGATAAGGCAGGGATCATCGGCCCATTCTGCCAAACAGGTCTGGGGCTTCTCTGGGAGGAACGGAGGGCTACAGCGCTGGCAGCACTGCCCGCGCTTCCTCCGGCTCCATCCCGCTGGCCTCCAACAGGTCAACCATGAGGGGCCGGAACAGCATGACCACGGTTTCGCCCTCCAGCCTTTGGACGTCCAGCATCTTGGGGTGCAGGCGGGCGGCGATGTCGGAGAGTTCGTTCCGGGCGCGGCGCAGGTGGACCCGGCGGGTACCTTCACTCTGCTCGGACAAGCCAATGGTCATCTCGTCGATCGCCGCAGCGGTTTCCTGCAGGACTTCGGAGATGCTGTCGATCGCTTCATCGGACAACGCGGCATGGTTGATGGCGCTGGTGAGCCGCCGGGCGAACACCCGGCTGTTACGCAGGGCCAGGTCGATGTACTCCAGAGAGTGCTCCAGGCCGGCCAGCTCGTCGCGGTGCCTCCGGTGCGCGGGAGCCAGAGTTGCTACTTCGCCCGAGGCACGCAGCGTCTGCCGCATCCGGTCCACCAAAGGCTGGCAGTTGCGGCCGCGGATCAAGGCGTGCCAGGCGATGGTGGAATCGCTCTCGGTAAGGGCCTTGCCGCATTCGCGCAGCACTTCCGCGAGCTCGTGCAGGATCTTCTGGACATCTTTCCGGGGCTCCCGCCGCGGATCCTTCGGCACCAGGATGGTCACCAGCAGAGCGAACACACCTCCAACCACGGCATCCAGGCTGCGCGTAAAAGGCCCGCCGGCCGGTGCCGGCAGCAGCACCACCAGCAAGGACTGCAGCCCCAGTTGAGTGGTGAAAATAGTGCCGCTGTCCAGGAACCTGGCCAGCAGGATGGAGAAAAGAAGTACGACGGCGGCCTGCCAGATCCCGGCGCCCAGCCAGTGAAGCAGCAAATCACCAACAACGATGCCCAGTGTGCAGCCGAGGCCCACCTCTATCACCCGGCGCAGCCGCGGGTCACGGGAGAACCCGAGGGCGATCAGGGAAGACGTAGCTGCAAACAGCGGTCCTTGGTGGCCCAGGACATACTCGGCGAAAGCGTAGGCGCCTACAGCGCACACTGTCATCTGGATTGCCGGTGTCAACGAATTCCGGCTGCGGACCAAACCGGTCCTGACTCTGGCGCGCAGGAACCTCTTGCTTGCAGAAAATCCCTTCGCGGCAGCCATGTCGTCCAGTCTATTTGCCCGGCGCGAATTCGGACGAAGGCACCAAGCGCATCCCGGGTGCCGCTCAAGGTGGCGCGCGCCACATAACCCAATGGTCCGCCGTCGTTCACTTTCCGTTCACCTTCCACTGCAGGTCCCGTTACCTGCGCTCCTTACCTTCAGTAAAGGAACAAAAGGTCCTCAGCTCGCGCACGCCGAAATCTCCGTTCGGCCCGCATCGAAGAATCCCTGGAAGGGGCACATCCAAGTGAAGGCAACTCACTTCGGCCGCAACGCGGCAATCGCGGTCATCGCAGCCGGCGCTCTCGCGCTCACTGCTTGCGGTTCAGACAACGCAACGGGCACCACTGGCGGCACCCAGTCGGCCGCATCCGGCACCAAGGTCACCGGCACGCTGACCGGCATCGGCGCCTCCTCCACCGGCGCAGCCATGGACGCTTGGAAGGCCGGTTTCTCCACCGCCAACTCCGGCGCCACGGTCCAGTACTCCCCGGACGGTTCCGGCGCAGGCCGCAAGGCCATCATCGACGGCTCGGCACAGTTCGCCGGTTCTGACGCCTACCTGAAGGATGAAGAGCTCGAGAGCTCCAAGGCCAAGTGCGGCCCCGACGGCGCCATCAACATCCCGGTGTACATCTCCCCGATCGCTGTGGCCTTCAACATCCCGGACGTCAAGGAACTGAAGCTCGACGCCGCAACCGTCGCCAAGATCTTCCGCGGCGAAATCGCCAACTGGAACGACCCCGCAATCGCCGCCCTCAACGAAGGCGTCACCCTGCCGGACCTCAAGGTCACCCCGGTGAACCGCTCTGACGACTCCGGCACCACCACCAACTTCACCGACTACCTCGCAGCTGCTGCTCCCGAGGTCTGGACGGACAAGGCTGCCGGCATCTGGCCCGCAACCCTGGCCGGCGAAAACGCCAAGGGCACCTCCGGCGTCGTCAAGACCGTCACCGACACCCCTGGTGCCGTGACCTACGCCGATGACTCCGCTGTCTCCGGCAAGCTGGGCACCGCCTCCATCAAGGTCGGCGAGGAGTTCGTCAAGATCTCCGCCGAAGCCGCCGCCAAGGCAGTCGAGGCCGGTAAGCCCGTTGACGGCCGCGCCGCCAACGACGTCGCCATCAAGCTGGACCGCAAGACCACCGCAGCGGGCGCCTACCCCGTAGTCCTGGTTTCGTACCACGTTGTTTGCACCACCTACGAGACCAAGGAAGTTGCTGACCTGGTCAAGGCCTTCGAAAGCTACGTCGTCTCCGACGAAGGACAGAAGACCGCAGCCGACGCCGCAAAGTCCGCGCCGCTCTCCAAGGCCCTGCAGGACAAGGCCACGGCCGCTATCGAAACCATCAAGGCCAAGTCCTAAGGTTTCCCGGCGGGTTTGCTTGAACCCGGCTGAACATTGAAGTTCCCTGTCCCGCTCTCCGGTGGCCGCCGCGGCACCGGCGCGGGGCAGGGAACTTAGCCATGTAAGACCAGTTCACTGAGACTGAAGGATCGTGAAGTGACCACCAACTCCCTGACAACCTCCCAAGGCGCCGGACGCGCCGGGGACAAGGTTTTCTCCGGGGCCGCCATGGCCGCAGGGTGCCTGATTCTCGCGGTCCTCTTCGGAGTCGCGTTGTTCCTTGTGGTGCAGGCAATCCCTGCGCTCACCGCCCCTGCCGAAGACATCCAGGGCGGAAACGGCTTCTTCGCCTACATCGCCCCGATCGTGGTGGGCACCCTCATTGCCGCAGTCATCGCACTCGTCATCGCCACCCCCGTGGCCATCGGTGTGGCACTGTTCATCTCCCACTACGCTCCCCGTCGGCTCGCTTCGGGCCTGGGCTACGTAGTGGACCTCCTCGCTGCCATTCCCTCCGTGGTTTACGGCGCCTGGGGCGCGGCCTTCCTGGCCAAGGAAATCTCCCCGGCCTACGACTGGCTGGCCACCTACCTCGGCTGGATCCCGATCTTCGAAGGACCGGCATCCGCCACCGGCAAGACCATCCTGACGGCAGGCATCGTCCTTTCCGTCATGGTCCTGCCCATCATTACCTCCCTGTCCCGCGAAATCTTCCTGCAGACCCCCAAGCTGCACGAGGAAGCAGCGCTCGCACTTGGAGCTACCCGCTGGGAAATGATCAAGATGGCCGTCCTGCCGTTCGGCCGCCCGGGCATCATCAGCGCCATCATGCTGGGTCTTGGCCGAGCACTTGGCGAGACCATGGCCGTTGCGCTGGTGCTCTCCTCCGGTGTCCTGACGGCCAGCCTCATCCAGTCCGGCAACCAGACCATCGCTGCCGAAATTGCCCTGAACTTCCCCGAAGCCAGCGGCATCAAGGTCAACACGTTGATCGCTGCCGGCCTGGTGCTGTTCGTCATCACCCTGGGCGTGAACATGATCGCCCGCTGGATCATCACCCGGCACAAAGAATTCTCGGGAGCCAACTAAATGACCGCCACAGTAGTCCGCAAGCGCTCAGCGCTCACCAAGGGCCAGCTGCCCAAGTTCGCGCCCTACATTGTCCTGGCCGTCGCACTCGTTGTGGGCGCGGCCATCATGGCGCTCATCGGCTTCAACGCCTTCGGCTGGGGCCTCGTCTCCGCCATCCTGTTTGCCGTAGGCCTGGTCTCGTGGAGCGGTGCTGTTGAAGGTGCCCGGAAAGCCAAGGACAAGCTCGCCACGTGCCTGGTGGTCGGCTCGTTCCTGGTTGCACTCTTGCCCTTGATTTCGGTGATCTTTACCGTGCTGGTCAATGGCATCCCCGGCCTCATCACTCCCGGCTTCCTGGGCACGTCCATGAATGGCGTTACCGGCGCGTTCGACAACAAGGCAGTAGAGGAAGGTGCCCCCGTTCTCGGCGGCATCTACCACGCGCTGATGGGCACCCTCCAGATCACCCTGTTGGCCACTGTCATCTCCGTGCCGGTTGGCCTGCTCACCTCGATCTACCTGGTGGAATACGGCAACGACCGTCCGCTGGCCCGCGCCATCACGTTCTTCGTGGATGTCATGACCGGCATCCCGTCCATCGTGGCCGGTCTCTTCGCGGCAGCGTTCTTCTTCGCCATCGTGGGCCCCGGCACCAAGACCGGTGCGGTTGCCGCCGTCGCGCTTTCCGTCCTGATGATCCCGGTGGTGGTCCGCTCCAGCGAGGAAATGCTCAAGATCGTCCCGAACGAGCTCCGCGAGGCCTCCTACGCGCTGGGCGTCCGCAAGTGGCGCACCATCACCAAAGTGGTCATCCCGACGGCGATCTCCGGCATTGCGTCCGGTGTCACCCTGGCGATCGCCCGGGTGATCGGCGAAACTGCGCCGATCCTGGTGACCGCAGGCTTCGCCACCACCATCAACAACAACGTGTTCGGTGGCTGGATGGCCTCGCTGCCCACGTTCATTTACACGCAGATCCTCAACCCGACGTCGCCGTCCAATCCTGAGCCCTCGGACCAGAGGGCGTGGGGCGCCGCGCTGGTGCTGATCATCCTGGTGATGCTCCTGAACCTCGGAGCCCGCCTCATCGCCCGTCTGTTCGCACCCAAAACGGGACGCTAGCCGGGCTGGCCGCCGGGTTT
The DNA here is from genome assembly GCF_021109375.1 of Arthrobacter sp. AK01. Classification (NCBI taxonomy): domain Bacteria; kingdom Bacillati; phylum Actinomycetota; class Actinomycetes; order Micrococcales; family Micrococcaceae; genus Arthrobacter; species Arthrobacter sp. AK01. The sequence goes on along the minus strand of NZ_JAJOHP010000014.1, from coordinate 30,717 downwards.
TGCGGCGGCACCTTCAAACTTCCACACCCCCAAGGAACAAAGGAACACCATGTCCAAGCGCATCGACGTCAAAGACCTCAATGTCTACTACGGCAACTTCCTGGCCGTCGAGGACGTCAACATCAACATCCAGGCCAAATCCGTTACGGCCTTCATCGGCCCGTCCGGCTGCGGTAAGTCCACCTTCCTCCGCACGCTGAACCGCATGCACGAGGTCCTTCCCGGCGCCCGCGTCGAGGGCGAGGTCCTGTTGGACGGCGACAACCTCTACGGCCCCGGCGTGGACCCCGTCACCGTACGCACCCAGGTGGGCATGGTCTTCCAGCGCCCCAACCCGTTCCCCACCATGTCCATCCGCGATAACGTCCTGGCCGGCGTGAAGCTGAACAACAAGAAGATCTCCAAGGGTGCAGCCGATGCCCTCGTGGAGAAGTCCTTGGTGGGTGCCAACCTGTGGAACGAGGTCAAGGACCGCCTGGACAAGCCCGGCTCCGGCCTTTCCGGCGGTCAGCAGCAGCGTCTGTGCATCGCCCGCGCCATCGCCGTGGAGCCCCAGGTGATCCTGATGGACGAGCCTTGCTCAGCCTTGGACCCCATCTCCACGCTGGCCGTCGAGGACCTCATCAACGAGCTCAAGGACCAGTACACCGTGGTGATCGTGACCCACAACATGCAGCAGGCTGCGCGCGTGTCGGACAAGACCGCGTTCTTCAACATCGCCGGCACCGGCAAGCCAGGCAAGCTGATCGAGTTCGCTGACACCACCAGCATCTTCAACAACCCTGGCCAGAAGGCAACGGAAGACTACGTCTCCGGCCGCTTCGGATAAGGGTTCTTGCAGGTTCCGGCTTCTATGGGGGGAGTCGGCACAGAACGACGGCGGCCGTCGCCTTGGGGGTACGGCCGCCGTCGTTTTTTGTACCCAACTAGGTCGCAGTTCAGGTCGTTCCCAGCGCTGGGAACGACCTGAACTGCTACTTACTTGGATGCGTCCGTGAAGGTTACAGGTCCGCGAGGGGCGAGAACGCCAACTCCAGGATGAACGCCGCGGCGGCGGTGACCAGCGGAGTCACCACCCAGAACAGCAGAATCCGCCGGACCAGACGACGATTGACGGTGTGGAACCGCTGGTTCACGCCCGCTCCCAGCACAGAGGCCGTCAGTGTGTGCGTGGTGGACAGCGGCAGATGAAAACCGATGGCGCCGACAAAGAGCATCACGGACGTCAGCGTTTGCGCCACGAAGCCGCGCAGGGGATCCACCCGGATGAGTTTGTGGCCCAGAGTGTGGGAGATCCGCCAGCCACCAAACAGGGTGCCCGCGGTAAGCATGACGGCCGTGAGCAGCAGGATCCACAGCGGCACATCCTCTCCGCCTGACAGCCCCGCGGCCACCATGGCCAGCACAATGACGGCAGCTGTTCGCTGCCCATCCTGAAGGCCGTGACCGAACGCCACAGCGGCAGTGGACACGGCCTGCGCGCGGCGGAAGCGCCGGTTCACCACATTGGGTTGTGTGTACCGGGCAGCCCACGTTACAGGCCAGACCAACAGGTACGCTGCTGCGAACGCGATAATCGGGGACAGGATCAAAGGCAGTGCCACTTGCGTGAGCAGGGCGTTGTCCATGCCACCCACGGCGTTGCCGCCCACCAGGACACTCGCGGCGCCGGAGCCAATCAGGCCGCCGACCAACGAGTTGGTGGAGGACAAGGGGATACCGCGCCACCACGCGTACACACCCCACAGGATGGCTGCCGTGAGGGCCGAGGCGAGGATGGTCAGCCCGCTGGTGCCGCTGGGCAGGGTGATCCAGGACTGAGTGAAAGCCAGGATGAAGGTGCCGCTGAGCATGGCACCCAAAAAGTTGAAGAGGGCGGCCAGGAGCACCGCAATTGAAGGAGTAAGGGCGCGGGTCCGCGTGGACAGCGCGACGGCGTTGGAGACGTCGCGGAAGCCATTGAGGAACGCGAACCCAGAGGCCAGGCCAACTACCAGGACCAGGATGGCGATGGTCACGTCATGATTCCTTGACGATGATGCTGCCTACCTGGGTGGCGACCTTCCGCATGTCCTTGGTAACTTCCACCAGTTGGTTGGCGATGTCCCGGTGCCGCGCGTATTGCGTGGACTTCATGTCCTTGAGCATCTCGGCCACCCAGATCCGGTGCGTGCGCTCTGCGCGCTTGGCCAGCCGGAGGATTTCGATCCAGTAGTCCTCGAGTTCGTCCAGGTCTTCGAGTTTCCGCATTGCGTCCACTGTGAGCTCAGCCTGCCTGCTGATGATCTCCAGCTGGTCTGCCGCCCGTTTGGGGAGGCGATCCAATTTGTACAGGGCTACGAGGTCGCCGGCGGCATCCAGCTTCTCCATGGCCTCGTTGAGGTGGCGGGAGAGCGTGTACATGTCCTCGCGGGGGAGCGGGTTCACGAAGCTGGTGCGCATGTGGGTCAGGAGCGCGAAATGCAGGTCCAGGGATTTGGACTCATGCTCGTGAAGTTCTTCTGCAAGGCGCTCGTGTTCGCTTGCCGGGGCTCCGAGGATTTCGGAGAGCGTTCCGGTGGCGGCCACGATGACGCCGGCCATCTGCGCGAGCAGTACGAGCCCGGCAGGTTCCTGGGGGAAAAGGCGCAGCTTCATGTCGCTTCCGGGCTGGGGACGGATGGGCGCGGACCGCTTGACTTGACGCTGCCCGTTTCGGTCATAACTTTACCGGCACGGCCGAGGCGTCTGCGAAGTTCGGGGAGCGTTGCGGGCAGATCTCCCCATCGCTGCGCCCCCGCAACCGTGCGACACTAGGTCAAGCACCGATTAATCCACTCAATGGGGGAACCATGCGCTTCAACAATGTCATCAAAATTTCCGGCCTCGCCGCTGCCGGCCTGCTGGCCCTGACCGCCTGTGGCCCAATTACGGCCGGCCCGACGACGGGCGGCTCGGAATCGTCGTCGTCCTCCTCGTCTTCGTCCGCCTCATCATCTGCTGCCTCGGCGTCCGCTTCCTCGTCCGAAGGTGCCGATTCGTCATCGGGCGACTACAAGCTGGCAGCCTGGGCGCTCCCCATCTCAGATGCCGGCGAGAAGCTCGGGAACCTCAAGGGCGACAGCTTCAGCGTTGACATCTACCAGGTGGCCACGGACGTCGCGTCCAAGGACAGCATGTTCGTGGACAAGGACACCAAGGAGAACCTGCTCAAGAAGGGCGATCCCGTGGTGTACCTGAACTACGTGGTCACCAACACCTCATCGGCCGAGATCCCCTTGAGCCACTCGCTGATCACGCCCAAGGCAAAGTACACGGACTGGAAGTACATGGGCGGCATGCCGTCAGATTCCAGCAGCGATGGCTACAAGAAGCACGGGCTGAGCAGCTCCGGTGTGAAGCTGAAGGAGAAGGACCCGTTCGTCCTGAAGCCGGGCGAGTCTTTCAACATCGCGGAGAACTTCGGCTACACCGCCGGCAAGGAAACCGAGATCTCGGCGACCATGACCCCGCAGGACGCTGCAGGCGACCTTGACCACGACAAGAAGGAAACCGCGGAAACCATTGTCACGTTGAAGTAGTTTCCCAGTGCACTTTGCCCGGGTCCGCTTCAGTGCTGGCCCGGGCAAACTTCGTTCGGGCATAAAAATGGTGCCGAACCGGATACGCCTCTCGGCGGTAGGCCGCTCGAAGCGGCTATAAGTTGAAGCCCGGGGGTTTCGCGGTTCGACACCAGTTTTAGTTTTCACCGTCAGGCGGTCTAAGTCAACATTGACAGTCCGGGGCCGGCGTGGGTACGTTTCGCCCTCTTTGTTGGCTAGTCCAGCTCGCCCAGGCGCCACGCATTGGCGGCGTGCTCAAGGTCCTCGGCCGTTTTGACCAGCTGGTGCGAGTTGCGGGTCAGCTTGCTCGCATGGCCTTCATTGCTGTGCTCTGCACCGTCGGCGAGGGTGGCCTGGCCGAGTGCTACTACCCGGCAGAAAGCGGCGGAACGTTCCAGCGCGACGTCGAACTCGCCGTCGAACGCGCCGGACAAAATGGCGTCAGCCATGGTTTTCATTTCGTCGGCTCCGGGCGGCTCCGCAGCGCCGGCCACCACGTTGGAAACCTGCGCGGTATCGCGGCCGGCTCTGAAGTAGACGGAGATCTTCTCGGGGTTCTGGATGGTGGCGGCGCGGAGGGCGTAGAGCCGCCACAGCGCGCCGGGAAGGCTGCGGGCGGGGCTTTCTGCCCACATCTCGGCGATGGCTTCCAAGCCCTGCTCATCGGCCAGTTTCACCAGGCGGCGCGTGACCTTCGGGTCGTCGCTGTCGCGGCCCCGCCTCACCAAAGCCTGGGCAGCAAGGTGGGCAGCCTCGGAAACCCGCGCGGGGTCGGCGCCACCTGCGAACGGTTCAAAATCGATGGGCGCGAAGGGCTTCGGCTTGTGATGCCGGTTTGCTCCGCCGTACGCTCGCGGTTCTGGCTGTTCGCTCATGAGTTCACCGTACTCCTGTGCTCTGGTGGGGTCGAGTAACGGTTGCCGGGGCTGCCTTGGTACTGGTGGCGTGCCGTCACCACCCACTTTGCCGCCGCGCTTGGCCCGACACGCCGCGGCCGCCGCGTGCCGCCGTCGAACGTTCGCCCAAAGAAGGTGACGACGGCGCACGTCACGTTGAGTTCCTTGCTGGCCTTGACCTTGGGGTACAGTATTCATGGCTGTTTCTACAGCTGGAGGGGCCTTTAGCTCAGTTGGTAGAGCATCGGACTTTTAATCCGTGGGTCGTGGGTTCGATCCCCACAGGGCCCACCCTCCAAGACAGGCCGGAGACCTTGAGTCTCCGGCCTGTTTTTTTGTTTCCCGGTCACGTCCCACACTCTGGTCCCGTCAGTTATGCTATTCGATGGATTAACTATTCAAGTGAGGGGGCTCGGCGTGGGGATCTTTGATACGGCGGTGGAGATTGCGTTCGACGATGGCGCCGCCGACGCTCTGATCAGCGCTGCTGATTCCGCGGATCAGACCCTGCGCTCCGAAGGTAGCTTCCTGGTTGTCGCCACGGGTTATGCGATGGAGGACTTTAGGGGCGGCTATGCGACCTTGTTCGCCCGCGCTTTGGCCGTCCGGGCCGATGACCGTGGCCGGCTTGCCGGTGTCCTCGCGGCGTTGGCGGAGGACGTCAGGCAAGCAAAGGTCCAGGCACGGGAAGAGAAGTCCCGGGTGAAGGAACTTGCTGCCTGGCAGCAACGCGCCGATTTCCGTGAACAACACTTTCAGACTTTCCAGGGTGTGGCGATCGATCCGATGCCCATGGAATGGCCGGTCGCTGCACCGACGATTTCAGCGGTGTTCTCGGCGAGGGCCCGGGCCCGGTTCGCCGGTGGATCGGGGGGCGCTACCAGCTCGGCTGATCCTGGAAAGCTGCGCGAATTTGTGTCCCAATCCCGCGCCTTCACCAACATCCTGGACACGGAGCTGGGGAGAATCCGGAACGCGTGGAGCGGTTTCACCTCAGCGTGTTCGTGGGTGAATAGCGGCAGTGTCACGTTTGTGTCGGGGTTCGAGGAACTGCTGACTGAGAACGCCGCTGACGCGACGTGGCTTGAGCAGATCGCCGCGGCATTCGAAGCAGCCGGCAGCGGGCCCATGGCCGACACCATGCTCAATAGCGCTCTCATAATGTACGCACCACCGGGGCAAGTCGGTTTGAACGATATCGGGGCCCTGAACGCCGCACAACTGAAAGCCTGGCTCGCCGTACCTGCCAACAAGGACCGACTTCAGGGGCTGCTTGAACAACCAGGGCAGGACCCCGTGGTGATAGCAAAGTGGTGGGCTGGGTTCGGCCAGACAGTCGCTGGCGGGACACTTGAACCCGGCGAGGCCCAGTTGCTCCTGATCGAGGCCATCCCCGGAGTCATCGGGAATCTGAACGGAATCACCGCGACCGCCCGGAACCTCGCCAACCGCAAACGCCTCATCACCGAGCAGGACCGCATCAACGCCGAACTGGCCAGGACGCCTCAACTCCTGCCCGCCAGCCAAGGCATGTCCATGACCAACCCGGCTTGGACACGGCTGCAAACGCAGCAGAAAGCCCTGGATGGCATCACCGACGCACTGAGGAACGCGGGCGGAACCAAAGCTGTCCTGCTGGGTTTCGACCTGACTCACGGCTCACCGAAGGCACAGGTCTCTGCTGGTAATCCCGATACGGCTGACAACGTTACCTACGCTGTGTCGGGTATGAACATTACACCGCAAAGCGGCTTCAATGACTGGGCAACAAACGCCGCGAACCTCAAGTTGCGGCAAAGCCTGAACGACGCGGGTGAGTCCTTCGCGGTGGTGGCGTGGATCAACTACGAGCCGCCCACGGTTCCGACGGTGAACAGCGGTGATGCCGCCCGCACCGGTGCCGAACGGTTCGTCACAGACCTTCAGGCGTTCAACGCCGTCAGAGAGAGCTTGGGCAACAGGACCCCGGAGACCCTGCACGTCTTGGCCCATTCCTACGGCACCACCGTGACGTCCAACGCCCTTGCCGCCGCGGCATTGAACGTCGCCTCCTTCACGATGCTCGGCTCCGCCGGCATCGAAAAAGAGATCCGAAACACCGGAGACCTCCACGTGCCCGGGGGGCACGTCTACGCCTCCGAAGCCAGCGGTGACGGGCTGGCTGACCTGGGTCGCTTCCAACGCCAAGATCCGCGGCTGGAATCCTTCGGTGCGAAAGTGTTCTCCTCAGAAGAAGCGACGATCGACGGGACCCAGTACCAAGGCACTACCGAACACAACACCTTGGTACACAGGACAGCCAGTGACGGCTACGGCTACCTGGATAAAGAAACCACGGCCCTGTATGAAGCTGCCCTCACAACAACCGGCAACGGAGACCGTATCCTGCCAAACGGACGGCCTGTTTCGCCTCCCCTTGGATTTGCTGGCCGTTGAACAACACAGGAAGAGTGAACCACATGCCCTTTGAACCCAAAGCCCGGCTCGCGGGCCGCCGCCTACTCGCCACGTTGGTCGGCGCGGCCCTTGCACTGAGCGCCTGCACACCCACCACGGAGAACCCCATGACCGGCTCAAGCAATCCCAGCGACCCCGCAACTGTCAAAGCCCAGGTAGAAGAACTAAAACAAGCCCTGAAGGATCTCCACGCGTTCAAAACCGAAACCCAGAAAGCCATCGGACCCCAGAAATGGGTCGATAAAGGCACCCGAAACAGCGCCTGCAATGCAGGTGATGGAAGGGAGGGCGTGAACTACAGCGTCATGAGCCAAACCCCTGATCCCGTCGACCTGGAAGCATCAGTCAACGTCGTCAAAATGTTCTGGGAATCGAAGGGCTTTACCACCCGCGTGGAAACCAACCCGTTGGACCCTGGTCTCATCCGCCTCTACGCCAATCAGAACGGCGGAAACCTCATATCCTTCACCGCGAATGTCAAAGGCTCCGGCCTGGAAATGGACACTGTCTGCATCGCCGGGAACCAACACGAAATCTATGAGGAATTGGACAGGCAGGAAGCAAGCGCCAGTCCCTCGCCGAGTACCAAGGAGAGCTGACGCAGAGTGCTGGCTTCTGGGGTGTCCTGTCCTGCCTCATGCTGGCGCGTGAGTCTGGAACGATTTCAGGAAGCGTGAACCACATGCCCTTTGAACCCAAAGCCCGGCTCGCGGACCTCCGCATACTCGCCGGACTGTTCTGCGCGGCCCTTGCACTGAGCGCCTGCACACCCACCACGGAGAACCCTATGACCGGCTCAGCCAATCCCAGCGACCCTGCGACCGTCAAAGCCCAAGTCGAAGAGCTCAAACAAGCCCTCGCGGATCTCCACGCCTTCAAAACCGAAACCCAACAAGCCATCGGACCCCAGAAATGGGTCGATAAGGGCACTCGTAACATGGATTGCAGAACCTCCGACGGGCAAGACGGCGTGAACTACAGCATCCTGACCCAAACGCCTGACCCCGTGGACCTGGAAGCATCAGTAAGCGTGGTCAGAGCGTTCTGGGAATCCAAGGGCTTCACCACCCGTACCGAAACCAACCCCAGGGAACCGGGCCTCATCCGCCTCTACGCCAACGAGAACGGCGGACACCTTTTGTCCTACTTCGCAAACATCAAAGGCTCCGGCCTGGAGATGAACAGCGCCTGCGTCGCCGGAGACCAGACCGCAATCTACAAGGAGCTGTATCCCGAAATTTACGGGACCCCGTCTAGCCTCGGCTCCTCTCCGTCTGCTAATTAGGCTGTCTGGTGCGCCAAAGGAGCTGCCTATGTCGCCTCGTGCTGGCTATGGCCTGTGGAACGGCTTCAGGAAGAGTGAACCGCATGTCCTTTGAATCCAAGGCCCGACTAAAGGCCCGCCGCCTACTCGCCGGACTGTTCTGCGCCGCCCTTGCGCTGAGCGCCTGCACGCCCACGACCACGGAGAACCCCATGATCGGCTCAAACAGTTCCAGTGACCCTGCAACTGTCAATGCCCAGGTCGAAGAACTCAAGCAAGCTCTCTCGGATCTCCGCGTCTTCAAAACCGAAACTGAAAACGTTGTCGGGCCCCAGACCTGGGCGGATAAGAGCCTTCGAAACATGGACTGCAGCACCCCTAAGGGAGAAGAGGGTGTGAACTACAGCGTCATGAGTCAGACCCTTGAAACCCTCGACATGGAATCGTCGGTCAACGTTGTCAAGACGTTTTGGGAATCCAAAGGCTTCACCACCCGCGTCGAATCAAACCCAAAGGACCCAGGAAACATCCGTCTCTATGCCAATAAGAGCGGCGGACATCTCGTATCCTTCACGGCTACCACCAATGGCTTGAGCCTCGAGATGAACAGCGCCTGCGTCGCTGGGAATCAGCATGAAATCTACAAGGAATTGGACAGGCAGGAAGCGAGTGCCAGTCCCACGCCGAGTACCAAGGAGAGCTGACGCAGAGTGCTGGCTTCTGGGGTGTCCTGTCCTGCCTCATGCTGGCGAGTGAGTCTGGAACGATTTCAGGAAGAGTGAACCGCATGTCCTATGAATCCAAGGCCCGACTAAAGGACGGCGGTATTCTTGCCGCCTTGTTTTGTGCCGGCATTGCACTCAGCGCCTGCACGCCGACCACCACGGAGATCCCCATGACCGGCTCAAGCAACCCCAGCGACCCCGCAACCGTCAAAGCCCAGGTCGAACAACTCAAACAAGCCCTCGCGGACCTCCACGCCTTCAAAGTCGAAACCCAACAAGCCATCGGACCCCAAAAATGGGTCGACGAAGGCCTCCGAAACATGGACTGCAAGACACCCGACGGAGAAGGTGGCGTGAACTACAGCGTCCTGACCCTCACGTCCGACCCCGTAGACCTGGAAGCCTCAGTCAACGTCGTCAAAACGTTCTGGGAATCCAAGGGCTTCACCACCCGCACCGAAACCAACCCCCGGGAACCGGGCCTCATCCGCCTCTACGCCAACGAAGACGGCGGACACCTCGTGTCCTACTTCGCAAACATCGAGGGCTCCAGCCTGGAGATGAACAGCGCCTGCGTCGCCGGAGACCTCAGCGCAATCTACAAAGAGCTGGACAGGCAGGAAGCAAGCGACAGCCCCTCACCGACTGCAGAGTAGAGGCGTTGCGGCATGATGCCTTCCGGGAAGCTGGACAGTCCTGCCTCCTGCCGGTGTGTGGGCTGTGGAACAGTTTCAGGAAGAGTGAACCATATGCCCCATGAACCCAAGGCCCGACTAAAGACCAGCCGCATACTCGCCGCGTTGGTCGGCGCGGCCGTTGCACTGAGCGCCTGCACACCCACCACGGAGAACCCCATGACCGGCTCAGCCAATCCCAGCGACCCTGCAACTGTCAAAGCACAGGTTGAAGAACTCAAGCAAGCCCTGAAGGATCTCCACGCGTTCAAAACCGAAACCCAGAAAGCCATCGGACCCCAGAAATGGGTCGATAAAGGCACCCGAAACAGCGCCTGCAATGCAGGTGATGGAAGGGAGGGCGTGAACTACAGCGTCATGAGCCAAACCCCTGATCCCGTCGACCTGGAAGCATCAGTCATCGTGGTCAAAATGTTCTGGGAATCGAAGGGCTTTACCACCCGCGTGGAAACCAACCCGTTGGACCCTGGTCTCATCCGCCTCTACGCCAATCAGAACGGCTGAAACCTCATATCCTTCACCGCGAATGTCAAAGGCTCCGGCCTGGAAATGGACACTGTCTGCATCGCTGGGAACCAGCATGAAATCTACGAAGAATTGGACAGGCAGGAAGCGAGTGCCAGTCCCTCGCCGAGTACCAAGTAGAGCTGAAGAGCCCCGGCCCCTTGTTGACTCTGGGCTGGTGCACAGTTATCAATGCGCGTAGGTGCGTTCAGCCAACGCGACCGGGAGTGAGCAGCCGTTGCGCGACGATGGCCGCGTGGGGACGCACTCCGGGGTCGGCGCGCGAGTGCGTGCCAATCACGCTGAAACCGGCTTCCTGCAACCGTCCCGACATCTCCTCCAGAGACCAGAAATAGGCAGGAGTCACTGCATGCGAGAACGACTCACCCGCCGGGCCATCGAAGAAGCCGATCAGGAGGCCACCGCCTGGTTTGAGGCACCGGGCAAACTCGTTCAGAACCCGGCTGATCCCAGCCGGGGGAGTGTGAATCAGTGAGTACCAGGCGAGGATTCCCGCCAATGAGTGATCCGGGGTGGGCAGCCGATCAAGTGACCCGACAGAGAACTGGGCATCCGGGCAGAATTGCTTGGCTGTCTCAATGAACTCCGGTACCAAGTCCACGCCTTGGACGTCCACCCCGGCGGAGTGCAGAAAGGCTGTCCATTGCCCAGGCCCGCAGCCGGCATCGAGGACTTTCCCGGACAATCCCTGGGCCCATGACAACACCAGCTCCCTATCGACCGGATGCGTGCTGCTGATGGACCCGAACAATGAGGTGTACTCGTTGGAACGCGCAGAATAGGCGGCTCTCACTGCTCCAAAGGACATGCGTCTCAGCCTAGGAGCCGGAACGCCCGCCAAGAAATCCCTTGACTCCCACACCAACACCACGTCAGCATGTTTCTATAACGTTGTAAATCGGCAAGTAGAACAACAGGACCAGCAGACAAGGACCCACCCTTTGGGAAACCCAGAAAACCCCACGGCCAAAATCACCATCGACCCCGCGTTCGTCGTAGGCCCCGTCAGGAGGAAGACCTTCGGCGCCTTCGTTGAGCACCTCGGACGCTGCGTCTATACGGGCATTTTCGAGCCAGAGCACCCGAAAGCCGACGACGACGGCTTCCGCACCGACGTCCTCGACCTCACCAAGGAACTCGGCGTCTCCACGGTCAGGTACCCCGGCGGAAACTTCGTGTCCGGCTACCGCTGGGAAGACGGAGTGGGGCCCAAAGAAGACCGCCCAACAAGGCTCGACCTCGCCTGGCACTCCAGCGATCCCAACCTGGTGGGCGTGGACGAGTTCGCAAAGTGGTCGGAGAAGGCCGGCGTGGAACCCATGATGGCGGTCAACCTGGGTACCAGGGGCCCGCAGGAAGCGCTGGACCTGCTGGAGTACTCCACCATCAAGGGTGGAACGGCCTTGTCCGAACAGCGCAAGGCGAATGGCGCCGTCGAGCCTCACAACATCACCATGTGGTGCCTCGGGAACGAGATGGACGGCTTCTGGCAGATCGGCCACAAGAAGGCCGGCGAGTACGCGCGGGTTGCCGCCGAAACGGCGCGGGCAATGCGCATGGTCAACCCGGACCTGGAACTGGTGGCTTGTGGAAGTTCGGGGCCAACCATGCCAACGTTCGGCGAATGGGAGCGCGTGGTCCTCAACGAGACATACGAGTTGGTGGACCTGATCTCGGCGCACCAGTACTTTGAGGACTTCGGGGATTTGCAGGAGCACCTGTCAGCCGGGCACCGGATGGAGGCGTTCATCAAGGACCTGGTCTCGCACATCGACCATGTGAAGTCGGCCAACAAGTCCGGGAAGCAGGTCAATATCTCGTTCGATGAGTGGAACGTCTGGCACATGTCCCGCGACGAGTCCAAGGTGCCCACAGGCGACGACTGGCCCGTGGCGCCAGTGCTCCTCGAGGACCGCTACACGGTTGCCGACGCCGTGGTGGTGGGAGACCTTCTCATCACGCTGCTGCGCAACACGGACCGCGTCCACTCCGCGAGCCTGGCTCAGCTGGTCAACGTGATCGCACCCATCATGACCGAGCCGGGTGGCCGGGCCTGGAAGCAGACCACGTTCCACCCGTTTGCGCTCACTTCGCAGAATGCATCTGGCACGGTGTTGAACCTCGCCGTCGAATCCCCGCTGCTGGAGACCGAAAAGACGGCGGGCTTCACCGCCCTGTCAGCCGTGGCGACCTATGATGCAGAAGCCAAAGAGGCCGTGGTGTTCGCCGTGAACCGCTCGGCGTCGGACCCGCTGACGCTGGATGCCGCCGTCGGAAGCCTCAACGCAAGCAAAGTCATTGAGGCCGTCACCTACTCGAACAAGGACCCTTACTGGCAGGCCACTGCCGACGATTCGACGTCGGTCCTGCCGTCCGAAAACGTCAGTGTAAAGCTCGACGGCGGCCGCCTCACCGCCGGGCTTCCGGCCGTGAGCTGGACCATGATCCGGTTGTCGCTTGAGGACCAGGTCAACTGAAAACTAGGCGATCTGCTGCGTGCCGTCGTGGAACATGGGGTACGCGGAGATCGGTGTGACCGTAGCTGACGGAGTTGGTTCCGGTGCCCGCGATGCGGGTGCCGGAGCCGGCTCGTCAACGGTGACGATTTCCATGGACTCCATGTCCAGGAGCCGCCTGCTCCCGGTGTCGTCCGTGAGCCAGAAAAGGTCGGTGCCAGCAACGGTTTTGACCACGGTGCCCCGGTGATAGAGGCGGCCGTTATGCCAAGCCTCCACATGATCGCCCGCGCTCAGGGCGTGCGGCTCGTCTTTGCTCCCCGGCATGGTGCCGAATGCTTGGGCCAGGCTCGCCTGCATTTTCAGCGCCTGGAAAAGATCCCTGTTTGCAATACTCATGTCTGCTCCTCCCAGCTGTCGCCGTCCTTGCCCTCAGCTTTGCGCATGTATGTTGCGGGCGCGTTGCAAGGGGATGAGCGATGTGTGACGGCTGCAGGGGCTTGAGTGACGGCCCGACTGCCGCCCCATCTGCAACGATGTATGCCAACAGTTCAAAAGGAGCACATTGATGGCCGTCACCATGAACGACGTCGCACGGGTTGCCGGGGTCTCGTTGAAGACGGTGTCCAACGTGATCAACAACTACGAGTTCATCCGGCCAACCACCAAACAGCGCGTCCTCGATGCCATCGATGAGCTCGGCTACGAAACCAACCTGACGGCCCGCAGCCTCCGCTCAGGCAAGACCAGCATGCTCGGATTGGTCCTGGCAGACCTTTCCATCCCGTATTACGCCGAGTTGGCGTCGGACATCATGAAAGTGGCGTGGGCCCGGGGATACCGCGTTCTTGTGGAACAGTCCGGTAACGAGCCTGACCACGAGAAGGCCGCGCTCCAAGGCCAATTCCGCACCCTCACTGACGGTCTCCTTTTCATTCCACTCGCCCTCAACGTCGAGCAGATTATCCAGGCCGCAGGTAAGAAACCGCTGGTACTCCTTGGCGAGTACGTGCAGGATCCGCGCCTGGACATGGTCCTTATCCAAAACCACAGAGCCGCCGCCGCCGTCACCACGCACCTGCTGGCGGGTGGCCGCCGTCGTATAGCTGTTGTGGGTGCGCACGACGGCGACACCACCGGCAGCGGTGGCCTGCGCCTTGAGGGGTACAAAGCTGCGCTCGCTGACGCCGGCGTGGAGTATGACCCCGCCTTGGTGGTTCCGTGCGATTGGCGGCGCGACGGCGGTGCTGATGCCATTGCAAGGTTGCTGGACAGCGGCGTGGAGTTCGATGCTGTTTTCGGGCTCAACGATGCACTTGCCCTCGGAGCACTTCACGAACTCCTGGTCCGCGGCAAGAAGGTGCCGCAGCAGGTTGCCGTTGCGGGCTTCGATGACATCGACGAGGCACGGTTTGCCTCGCCGTCGCTGACCACGGTGGCGCCGGGGCGTGCGGAAATTGCGGAGCGCGCCGTCGAACTCCTCATCAACCGGATTGAAAGCAAAACCGCAGCAGCCAAGGTTCAGCAGCCGGAGGCGGCGTTCGAGCTGCGTGTCAGGCAGTCCGCGCCCTGACCGCCTGCAGTTAGTGTTCCGGGCCGTTAGTGTTTGAGGAATGAACGTGATCCCCGCCGAAGTCGTCACCCCCGCCGTCATGATCGATGTCGATGTCCTGGATCGGAACATCGAACGCATGGCGTCCAGCATGCTCACCAGGGGACTCAAGCTCCGCCCGCACGTCAAGACGCACAAGACGCTGGAGATCGCCCGGAAGCAGTTGTCGGCCGGTGCCGCGGGGATCACCGTTGCCACCATCGGCGAGGCTGAGGTTTTCGCGGCGGATGGAGTGAAGGACATCTTCATCGCCTACCCGCTGTGGGTGGAAGCCCACCACGCTGATCGCCTGAGGGCTTTGGCGGCCAAGGGCCGCATCGCCGTTGGCGTGGATTCTGCTGAGAGTGCGACGGCGATGGGTCGCCACTTGGGCGCGGATGCCGGCAGCATTGAGGTACTGATCGAAGTGGACAGTGGACATCACCGCAGCGGCGTATTGCCCGACGAGGCGGTGGACGTTGCCCACGCAGCGGCTGCCGCCGGACTGAGCGTGCAAGGCGTCTTCACGTTCCCCGGACACAGCTATAAGCCGGGGATGCCCACGGGTGCGGCCAGCAACGAGAATGAGGCGCTTGGCCTGGCCGCGACGGCGCTGACCTCGGCCGGGTTTGAAGTCACCACCATCAGTGGAGGGTCTACGCCAACGGCCCTGATTGACGGCGAAACGGTGGCCACAGAGCTCCGCCCCGGTGTCTATGTATTCGGGGATGCCCAGCAACTGGAACTCGAACGATGCACGTGGGACGACATTGCGCTGACGGTTGCCGCCACCGTGGTCAGCCGGCACGAGGCCAACGGTGGCAACGTCCGCCGGGTTGTGGTGGACGCCGGCAGCAAGGTCCTTGGCAGCGACCGTCCGGATTGGGCCACAGGATACGGGCGGCTCCCCGAATACCCCGAAGCCAAGGTGACTGCGTTGTCCGAGCACCACGCCACGGTCGTTTGGCCGGACTCCTTGGAACTCCCGGCGCTGGGTACCCGGCTCCGGGTGATCCCCAACCATGTGTGCCTGACCATGAACCTGGTGGATGAGGTCACCGTTGTCCGCGACGGTGCCGTGGTGGATCAGTGGGCTGTGGCGGCGCGCGGGCGCAACAACTAGCCCAGCACCGGAACGCCCTGGAACAGGGTGTGGAACTCCCGGTTGTGGTAGACCAGCGGGGCTGAATCGGCGGGGCTGAACCGGATATCCACAACGGTTGCGGCCAGCAAGACAGAGCCACCCAGAGGCGCCCGATGGACGATTTCGCATCGCAGCGCCCATGGTGCTTCCCTGAGCAGGGGCTCGCCTGTGGGCAGCAGTTCCCAGTCCATGTCGCTGGTGAAGCGCGGGGCGTTGGGGTCGGAGAATGTGCGCACGAGGTTTACCTGGTCCGCGCCCACCAGGTGCACGACGATCGTTTGCGCGGCAGCGATGTGCGAAGCTGACCGGCCGCCTGTGACGGAGAAGGCGAGCGTTGGCGGATCCACCGCCACCGATGCCACCGAGGACGCCGTGAGCCCCACGGCTCCTTCCGGCCCTGACGCGGTGATGATGGCAACTCCTGCTGGATGTGAGCGGAAGGCGGACTTGAAGAGCTCGCCGACCGGTTCTGCCGGCAAGGGGGTGTGATGGGACATTCATGAACCTTCGTGGGACTGGTTGGGGTTGGCGCCGTTTTGCGGAAGCGCACCTGAACGATGCTAAGACCTCAACTTAAGTTGAGGTCAATTCGGCATATTCGACCCCCGCCTGTGACGCCGTGGAAACGTAGCTGAAACTTCCGCTCCTTACGCTGGTCACACTCTGTCCTTAAAGTGCCCAGCTATCAGGAGAATCGATGCATCTTTTGCCCCGTGAGCAGGAGAAACTCATGATCGTGGTGGCTGCCGATCTCGCGAGGCGCCGCCAAGGGCGCGGCCTCAAGTTGAACTACCCCGAAGCCGTGGCCGTCATTAGCTACGAGCTCATCGAAGGTGCCCGCGACGGCCGGACGGTCGCCCAACTGATGAGCTACGGGACCACGGTGCTCCGGCGCGAAGACGTGATGGAAGGCGTCCCGGAGATGATCCACGACGTCCAGATCGAAGCCACCTTCCCTGACGGCACCAAGCTCGTCACCGTCCACAACCCCATCCGATAGGAGCCCCATGATCCCCGGCGAATACAGGCTCCAACCCGGATCCATCGCGTGCAACAGCGGCCGTGAGGCGATCGCCGTCGAGGTGGTGAACCGCGGAGACCGTCCCGTGCAGATAGGTTCGCACTACCACTTCGCCGAGGCGAACCGCGCCCTGGAATTCGACCGCGAAGCAGCTCACGGCCGCCGACTGGATATCCCGGCGGGCACGGCCGCGCGCTTCGAACCCGGTGACCGGAAGACCGTCCAGCTCATTGCCTTGGCGGGAACACGTGAGGTTTTCGGCCTCAGCAACGCAGTTAACGGAAGGCTCGACGGCGGAACTGGCGTTACCGGGGAACTGCGCCCGGGCGTCGCAGCGGAAAGGGACCACCAGTGAGTTTCGAGATTTCCCGCAAGCAATACGCCGAGCTGTACGGCCCGACGACGGGCGACGCCATCCGCTTGGCCGATACTGAGCTCTTCCTTGAGATCGAGAAGGACCACACGGTCCATGGCGAAGAAGTAGTGTTCGGCGGCGGCAAGGTCATCCGTGACGGCATGGGCCAGAACGGCCAACTGACCCGCGCAGAGGACATCCCGGACACCGTCATCACCAACGTGATCGTCCTGGACTACAGCGGAATCTACAAAGCCGACGTTGCCCTCAAAGACGGTCACATTTTTAGGATCGGCAAGGCCGGCAACCCCCAGATTGCCGACGGCGTGAACATCGTGATCGGCGCCAGCACGGAGATTATTGCCGGCGAACGAAAGATCCTCACCGCCGGCGGCATCGATACCCACATCCACTTCATCTCCCCGGAACAGGTCCCGGCCGCCCTGTGCAACGGCATCACCACGATGGTGGGCGGGGGCACCGGTCCGGCCGAAGGAACCAAAGCCACCACCATCACGCCGGGCGCCTGGCACATCTCCCGGATGCTCCAGGCCGCCGAAGGACTCCCCGTCAACATCGGCCTGTTCGGGAAGGGCCACGCGTCCGCCGTCGAGCCCCTCGCCGAGCAGATCCGCGCAGGCGCCGTCGGACTGAAAGTGCATGAAGACTGGGGCTCCACCACGTCCTCCATCGACATGTCCCTGCGGGTAGCCGACGAATACGACGTCCAAGTTGCCATCCACACCGACACCCTCAATGAATGCGGGTTCGTGGAAGACACCATCCGTGCCATCGATGGCCGGGTCATCCACACCTTCCATACCGAAGGCGCCGGAGGCGGACACGCCCCGGACATCATCAAAATCGCCGGCCTGCCCAACGTGCTCCCGGCTTCCACCAACCCCACGCTGCCCTACACCAAAAACACCATCGAAGAGCATCTGGACATGCTCATGGTCTGCCACCACCTCAACCCCGATATCCCGGAAGACGTGGCCTTCGCAGACTCCCGCATCCGCGCCGAAACCATCGCCGCGGAAGACGTCCTCCACGACCTCGGAATCTTCGCCATCACGTCCTCCGACTCCCAGGCCATGGGCCGCGTGGGCGAAGTAGTGACCCGGACCTGGCAGGTAGCCGACGCCATGAAACGCCAGCGCGGCGTACTGAAGGATCCATCCGGCAAAGCCCATGGTTCCGCCGAATCCGACAACTTCCGCCTCAAGCGCTACGTGGCCAAATACACCATCAACGCGGCCATCGCGCAGGGCATGGCAGACGTCATAGGCTCCGTGGAAGAGGGCAAATTCGCAGACCTCGTCCTCTGGGATCCCGCGTTCTTCGGAGTGAAACCCGAGCTCGTCATCAAAGGGGGCCAGATCGCCTACGCACTCATGGGCGATGCCAACGCCTCCATCCCCACACCACAGCCGCGCACCATGCGGCCCATGTTCGCCACGTACGGCAAGGCCCTCCAGCAAACATCCATCACGTTCCTGTCCAAGGCAGCCATCGACGCCGGAGTGCCCGCCGAACTGGGCCTCGAACGCATCATCAAACCCGTCTCCGGCATCCGCAACCTCACCAAAGCGGACCTCAAATACAACGGCGAAACCCCGGACATCGCCGTCGACCCCGAAACGTACAAAGTGACAGTCGACGGCGTCGAAGTCACCTCCCAGCCCTCCGACGTGCTGCCCATGGCGCAGCGCTACTTCCTCTTCTAGGAGCCTTCATGATCATCGAAAAAATCCTAGGCAACCTCCACGAACAGCCCAACGACTACGCCGGCCACCACAAAGAAAAAGTGGTCCTCCCCAGCGCCCTGCTGGTCAAACGCATCCAACGCGTCACCACCGACCACGGCAAAGAACTCGGCATCCGCCTGCCCACCGGCACCGGCGACCTCCGCGACGGCGACATCCTCGCCGTCGGTGACAACAACCTCATCGTCATCTCCGTACTGCCCACGGACGTCCTGGTCATAGTGCCGCGAAGCATCCACGAAATGGGCGTCGTGGCCCACTCGCTGGGCAACCGGCACCTGCAGGCGCAGTTCTTTGATGCTGAGTCTGAGTACGGAGCCGAAGTGATGGTTTGCCAGTACGACCACACCGTGGAGGACTATTTGAAGAGCGTCGGCGTCCCCTACGACAGGCAAGAGCGGGTCATGCCGGTGCCGTTCCGCCATGCTGAGCACTCGCACTAAAGCTGTGCGCCGCGTCAGGTTGGGTGCGCACGCTTGCGCTCCGCTGGGAAGGGGGCCGTGCCCGCTTCGCGATGCCCGCCACGCCGCGGCCCCCTTCCCGGCTCCGCTCAAGCGCGCCGTCCTCACCTCCGGCGGTTGGCTGTGAGTGCGACATATCAGCTGGCTCTTCAACAGTTGACCGACTCCGCTTTGCCTACGGGGGCGTTTGCTCATTCTTTGGGGTTTGAGAGTTACATACATCGTGAGTTGGTTCATGATGAGGGGTCGTTTGGGGTTTGGCTTTCCTCTTTTGTGGGGCAGCAGTTGGTCTATTCCGATGGGTTGGCTTTGCGGTTCTTGTATGAGGGGGTGGGGGTTGGGCTGTTGGATTCTGTTCTTTCCGGGCAGTTGTTGGCTCGGGAAGTGCGGGAGGCTTCCTTGAAAATGGGTGGGCGGTTGTTGGAGATTGGTGGGGAAGTGTTCCCATCGGCGGCGTTGGAGTCGTACCGGGAACTGGTTCGTGGGGGTGGCGCATCGGGGCATCAGCCCTTGGCGTTTGGGGTGATCGCGCGGTCATTGGGTGTTCCCTTTGAAGCGGCGCTCTCTGCGTATTTGTTTGCCACCGTTACTTCGCTGACCCAGAACGCCGTGCGCGCCATTCCGTTGGGGCAGAACGCCGGGCAGCGGGTACTTCGCCACGCGCACGACGCCGTTGCTGCCGCCGTCGACGATGTAGCACAGCTGTGCTGGGACGACTTTGGGGCCGTCAGCCCCGGACTTGAAATTTCACAAATGCGGCACGAACGGCAACGCGCCCGCATGTTCATGAGTTAGCTAGTGCAAAGGACAGAAAACATGTCAGAACCCATCAAGATCGGCGTCGGCGGACCTGTCGGAGCCGGCAAAACCCAGCTCGTGGAACGTATCACCCGGCACATGAGCGGCGACATCTCCATGGCCGCCATCACCAACGACATCTACACCATCGAAGACGCCAAAATCCTGGCCGCCAACGGGATCCTCCCCGAAGACCGGATCATCGGCGTCGAAACCGGCGGATGCCCCCACACCGCCATCCGCGAAGACACCTCCATGAACACCGCGGCCATCGAAGAGCTCAAGGCCCGTCACCCCGACCTCCACGTCATCTTCGTCGAATCCGGAGGCGACAACCTCTCCGCCACCTTCAGCCCCGAACTCGTCGACTTCTCCATCTACATCATCGACGTCGCCCAAGGTGAGAAGATCCCCCGCAAAGCCGGCCAAGGCATGATCAAATCCGACCTCTTCATCATCAACAAAACGGACCTGGCGCCCCACGTCGGAGCTGACCTGGCCATCATGGAGCGGGACTCCAAGGAGTTCCGCGGCAATAAACCGTTCTGCTTCACGAACCTCAAAACGGACGAAGGGTTGGACGCAGTCCTCAACTGGATCCGGCGGGACGTCCTGATGCTCGACTTGGCCCTATGAGGACGGCCGTCCCCGCCTCCGCCGACCAAGGCCAAGGATCGGAACACGAGCCCCACGCTGCGTTGGCTTCCTTGGGGCGGGAGGTGCGGGGGCGGTTGGAGCTTGGTGTCAGTGTGCGGGGCGGGCGGTCCGTTGCTGTGCGGCAGTTCCATGAGGGTGCGTTGCGGGTGCTGAGGCCTCATTACCTGGATGAGTCCGGGCAGGTTTGTTATGTCATGGTCAACCCCGGCGGGGCGTATTTGGGGGCCGATCTGTTCCTTATCGATGTGGAGGTTGAGGCGGGGGCGGATCTGTTGTTGACCACGCAGTCGGCCACCAAGGTGTACAGGACTCCGGGGTCGTTTGCTGAGCAGCGAATGAGTGTGCGGCTGGGGGAGTGCTCGCGCGTGGAGTTGGTGCCTGACCAATTGATTGCGTATCGGGAGGCGAGCTATCGGCAGAATTCGCGCTTCAGCCTCCACCCGACGTCGAGCCTTGTCATGGCCGAGGTCATCACTCCGGGCTGGTCCCCGGACGGCGCATCCTTCAAGTACGAAGAGGTGCGGCTGCGGAATGAGATCTGGATCGAAGACGAAAACGGGTCCAAGTTGTTGGCGCTCGATAACCTCCTGATTCGCCCACCTGTCAACGACGTGACCGGGATGGGGTTCATGGAAGGCTACAGCCATCTGGGGTCGTTGGTGGTGGTGGATCCGCGGGTGGATCAGGCGCTCGCCGATGAGCTGGACCAAATAGCCCGGGATTTTGACGCCTACACTGGCGTTTCCTTGACGGCGGCTATTGCCGGGACTGCCGGGCTTGTGCTGCGATCGTTGTCGAACAGCACTGAGGAACTCAACAAACTGCTGGGTACTTGCACCGGCGTTCTGCGGGAACGTTGGTACGGGCAGGGACCCTTGAACCTGAGGAAGTATTAATGACTGCGCTGACCGAGTTCGCCACCATGTATCGGGAGCGGGAGACGCTGTCCCTGCGGACCCGGCTGTTGTTCACGTTTGGTGCCGTCGCCGCTTTGCACGTTGCCGCCGTCGTGCTCTTGATTGCTGGTACGGCAGGTGCCGCGCAGCCGTTGGCGCTGGGGCTGGTGATCACCGCGTATGTGGCCGGAATCAAGCACAGTTACGACTGGGACCACATCGCCGCGATCGACAATTCGACCCGCAAATTCGTGGCGCAGCGCAAGGACCCCGTGAGCGTGGGATTCGCGTTCAGCCTGGGCCACAGCTCGGTGGTGATCCTGGCGGGATTGCTGGTGGTGGCGGGTGCCACGTTGATCGGGCAGTTCATGGAGGACGGGACCACCGGAAACAAGGTGCTGGGCCTGATCGGCAGTGGGGTTTCCGGGCTGTTCCTGTTGGCGATGGGACTGTTCAACGGCTCCGCCTTCGTTCGTGCCAGCCAGGTCTACCGCAGGGTGCAGGCCGGCGGTGGGGTCCGTCCCGAGGACCTTGAGGCCAAGGGCTTTGTTGCCAGGCTTCTCGCCAAGCCGCTGTCCAAGGTGGAGCGCCCGCGGAATATCTACGTGATCGGCTTCCTGTTCGGGCTTGGCTTCGACACGGCCACCACCATTGGGCTGCTGGTCATCACGACGACGGCGTCACTCGCCGGAGTTTCGCCGCTCGCCTTGATGGCCCTGCCTCTCGCTTTCACAGCGGCCATGACCCTGTGCGATTCGATCAACGGCGTGGCGATGATGAAGATGTACAAATCCGCCATCCACAACCCGCAACGCAAGCTTGGTTTCAACGCCGTGATCACTGGCATCTCAGCCGTCTCGGCGCTCTTTATCGCCGTGATCACGCTGGGCGGGTTCTTCAACTCGGCCTTTGAACTGGGCGATCCGCTGACTACCTGGCTCGCTGGCATCGACCTGGGCGATGCCGGGCTGATCCTGGTGGGCCTGTTCGTGCTGGTGTGGGCCGTGTCCGCGATGCGCGGCCGGCATGCGCGGGCCGGAGCCTAGGAAGCTGCCACCGCGTTGAACGGCTCGTTCGTGTCCACGCCGCGGTCCATCGGCCGTGGGCTACCGCAAAGAGAATTTCCCGCACCCTGTAACCGATGGTCTTGAGCCGGAAACTATACAAGTATCCTGCAGTTCAGGGCTCAACATTTTCAGGGGGAAATCGTGCTTTCCGAGCGCGAATTGGCGTTTATCGCCATTCACAAAGACAGCTATCCATCCGTTTTCAGGTTTGTGCGCCGACGCGTGGAATCGGCGGAGATGGCTGAAGAGATCGCCGCCGACGTTTTCCGCGTCATCTGGCAAAAGTGGTCCGACGATGTCCGCCCGGATCTCGCCTACTTACTGACCGTTGCCCGCAACCTGGTGGGCAACGCCTACCGTAGCCGCGACCGGCAGCAGGCCCTGCAGGAAAAACTGCGGACGACGGCGGTGGAGCGTTACGGCGATGACTCCGAGAACGTCGCGGTACAGGATGCGATGGCCCGCCTGCGTGTCCAGGACCGGGACATCCTGCAACTGGCCTATTGGGATGGCCTGGGCACGGCCGAGATGGCAAGTGTCCTGCAGTGCAGTGAATCCGCCGCAAAAGTCCGTCTGCACCGCGCCCGTGCAGCTTTCCGGAAGCAACTGCCGGCGGGCATAGAAACGACTACAGAGAAGTTGGGGGTCTGAAGAAAATGGATCCGATCAAGAACCTGGTTGCCTCGACCGACCCACTGGCGAACGAGCCTGCTGAGCTCAACGCCGAAGAAGCCCTGGCCCGCATGCTCACTGGGCCGCGGGTCTTCAGTGACAACAATCCGGCAGCGGCCGTGGTGTCCCTGGAGGACCGAAGGCGCCGTAAAGCCCGGATCGCTGGTGGGCTGCTGCTCGGTGCTGCGGCCGTGACTGCAGGCGTCCTCGTGGCGGCCAACTTCGGGCCGCTGACGACTGCTCCAGCGCCGGCAGTCTCTGTCACGCCGACAGAAGCGAACCCGTCACCCAGCGTGTCCCTCACACCGACGCCGACCGCGACGCCGTCGGCCACTCCGGAGGCGACTCCGACGACCGCCCCCACCCAGGCGCCGACTCCCACCATCCCCGCGGCGGCCACCACCGCACCCGTGGTACCACCGGTTCAGGTGCCGACGAGTCAGACATTCACCTTCCCGGACGGCCACCTTTCCTTCACGTACTCGGTCGGTTGGAGCGTCAAAACGGAACCGGGGCCATACGCGACGGAGGCGGACAAGGCTGCGTCCACCATCGCCAAGGTCTTGGACAGCTCTGGCACTGAGGTCGCCGTGATATTCAACGGCAATTATGGCGATGGTACCGGGGGGTTGGTGGACCGAACCATCCTCGACAGGGCAGTGGTTCCCGGTGTTCGCGCCACCTCAGGTGAGCTGGTGGAGTTCGGTTTCTCCTCGTACCAGTCGCAGTACGTTCCGTACGAAGGTCCCCCTTACGAGGGAATGCCCTCACCACAAACGGGACCGGTCGACGGTCCTCCGACGTACATCATGGATGCGCGGCTCTCGTCGGAACTCAAGGCCGGTCTCAGCTCCTCCGGGACTAACCAGGTCCGGGTTCCCAACGGCATCATGAGCGCCTACGTTCAGTTTGATGCCACCAAGAACCCAGCCTTCGCTACCCCTGCAGCCGCCAAGTCCTGGATGGGCACCACGCAGTACGCCCAACTGAAGAGCTTGCTCCTGAGCCTCAGCTACAAGTAGTCCACATAGGTGACAGTAAACGGCGCACTGACGGTTCAGAGCGACGTTTGCTGTCACCTACTTGGGTTAGCGGGGAAATGCCACTGTGCTGATGCATGGCGCTGCGCGAAAATGTTATGCATCCGTCCATAACAAAGCCGTTGTCACTTGCATAGGGTTGAAGAGATCTGCTTCACACCACGCAGTGCCCCGATCTATCCCCAAGGATGAGTTTCAACGATGAAGAGCATCGCCCTCCTGCGCGAACGAGCCACCCGCACCATGCCAACCGGGTCCCACTGCCCGGCGTCGGGCCTGTGGAGCCCGGACTCCGATCCGGACGCTGTCCAGGTGTTCCCGGAAGGCCACGTGCTTCCTGCCCACAACGGAGTGGCAACTGTCTGGCGGCGCCGCACTGCCGCTGAAGTGTCAGCGTGACCAGCTCCATCCTGAACCGGCCCGCCGACTACCGGCACGTCCCGGCCGCGGAGTGGTCCGAGCTCAGCTCCGGGGATCCTGTGTGGATCTACGACGTCGCGTGGGGTGCCGGCACCGGCCGCGTTGACGACGTTTCCAAGCACCAGGAACTGCTGTGGGTTGTCCTGGAACCCACGGGCCGCAAGTTGATCTGTGGCACGGACGACGTCCAGGTCTGGTCCGTCTAAAAAGACTCGCCGGGACGGCAAATAATGACAATGTCTGAGCGGATGATTGTCACTTAAATGCCGTCTCGGCGGCATTTAACCGGCGGGAACCAGCACGCTGGGTGAGCCCGTCTCCACCCGGCTGAAGGGTCCGTCCGGCAGCCCGGTTGCGGGGTCGAGTTTGAAGCTCACGACGTCGTTGGACCGCTCATGCGCGATGTACAGCCAGTCTTCGCGGACGAGGTGGTGGCGTGGCCAGTCGCCGCCGCACGGGACGTCGGCGAGGGGCTCGAGTTCCTTCCCGTCGTGGGTCACCTTCAGCACGCAGATCCGGTTGGAGCCCCGGACGCCTACGTAGGCGAAGCGACCGTCCGGCGACAGTGCGATCTCCGCCGCTGAGTCGCCGTCGAACGGCTTGTTGATGCTGGCCGGAACCATTGCAGTGAGTTCGTAGGTGCCGTCCGGCTCCATCCGAACCGCTGCCACCTCCACAGAGTATTCCGTGTCCACGAACACCGTTCCGCTGCGGTGGCGCGCCATGTGCCGCGGTCCCGAGCCCTTGGGCAGCACCACCTGATGGTCAGGCTGCAGGCCCCCGCCCGGCACGTACTTCCACAAGCGAACCAAGTCATGCCCCAGGTCGGTTGTCATGACCCTTCCGTCGGGAAGCACCAGGCTCGAATGGGCCCGGCTGGGCCGCTCGTGGTCGGTGGGAGCAGTGAAGTGGGGATCGACGGCGGCTGCCGCGCTTGTGCGCGAGGCAATGGCGCCGTCGTCGTCCAGTTCGTAGAGGATGACCTGGCCATCGCCCCAGCACGTGGCCACGACAAAGCGCGCCTGGGGATCCACCGCAACGTGGCAGGTGGCGTCCCCTGCCGGCCAGGGTTCGCCGAACGCCTCCAGTTCGGCGTCGCCTTTCCGCCGATAGGCGCGCACTGTCCTGCCTTCTTCGGCGACGGCGTAGACCACCGGGAGCGTGGGGTGCAGGGCGAGGAACGACGGTGAATTGGCCTCGATGGCCAAGCCAACGGTCGTCAGCTTGCCGCCCTCATCAGCAGAGAGCGCAGCGATTCCCTTTCCGTGGCCGTTTCTGTCGTCCGTGTAGCAGCCCACCCAGATCAGTGTTCCTTTATCTGTTGCCGCCATACGTCAGTGCCCCTGAACATCCGAGTCGACGCCTGCGTCCGGGCCGGCGTCGAGCGTCTGCAGTTTGCTGAGATCGTCCTGGTCCAGTTCAAAGTCGAAGACGTCCAGGTTTTCCTGCATCCGCTGTGGATTGGCGGTCTTAGGAATGGCAACAAGTCCCTGTTGGACGTGCCAGCGGAGCACCACCTGGCCCGGCGTCTTTCCATACTTCCTGCCGATGCCGGACAACACCGGAGCATTGAGGAGATCGCTGCTGGCACCCAATGGGCTGTAGGACTCCGTGACGATGCCGTGCCGCTCATTGAAGGCCCGGGCAACCGACCGTGGGATGGAAGGACTGACCTGGATCTGGTTGACTGCCGGCACAACGCCGGTTTCCGAGAACAAACGGTCCAGGTGCGCAGGCTTGAAGTTGGAGACGCCAATGGAGCGCACTTTTCCCGAGGCCTGCAGTTCCTCGAAGGTCTTCCACGTGGAGACGAACTCGTCGCGACGCGGGAGCGGCCAGTGGATGAGGAGAAGGTCAACGTACTCCAGCCCCAGGCGCTCCAGCGACCCGTCCAGTCCGGCAATGGCGTTGCCGGAGCCTTGGAATTCGCCGTCCAGTTTGGTGGTGATGAAGAGTTCTTCGCGAGCCACTCCGCAGGCCCGGATACCGTTCCCGACTCCCTTCTCATTGCCGTACTTCTTGGCAGTGTCCACGTGCCGATAACCATGCGACACCGCCTCCACCACGGCCTCGGCAACTTCGGCATCATTCAAAGGCCACGTCCCGAGTCCCAGTTGCGGGATCTTGAAGCCGTCATTGAGCTCGATGAGTGGGGCGCGTGTCATGGGCGTAGGTTCCTTTCATAAAGCCGGTCGCTGAGCTCCATAAAGTCTTCCTTCACCACTTGCAGCTCAGGATGCTGATCATGCCACGCCACGATCTCCCTGGCACCGTCCGCGAACGGAATCGTGGCCCGGTAATCAGGAACCAGGGCTTTGATCTTGGCGTTGTCGAACACCACGGAGTGGGAGCGGTCGCCCAGCAGGTTGGGGCCGAGTTCCGGACTGTGGGCTGCGATGGTCTCTGAGGAAACGTGAAACAGTTCGGGCTCCGCGACGCCGGCCGCACGGGCAAAGAGGCGATAGACCTGGTCCCACGGCAGGAACTCGTCCGAGGTAATGGTGTAGCTCTCGCCCACTGCCTGCGGCCTGCCCAGCAGCCCGACAAACGCCTTGGCGAAATCCCTGCTGTGGGTCAGTGTCCACAGCGAGGTTCCGTCTCCGTGAACCAGGACGGGCATTCCGGCGCGCATACGGTGAATGTCGGTCCAACCGCCCACCATCGCGATCTTGGTGCGGTCATACGTATGGGACGGCCGCACCACAGTCACCGGAAAGTCCTCCTCCCGGTACGCCTCGAACAGGAGTTCCTCGCAGGCGATCTTGTCCCGCGAGTACTGCCAGAACGGATTCTTCAGCGGTGTCGATTCCCGGATCGGCAGCGTTGTTGGCGGCTTTTGGTACGCCGAAGCGGAGCTGATGAAGACGTACTGCCCTGTTCGACCTCGAAACATTTCCAAGCCGGCCAGCGCCTGGTCCGGTGTGAAGGAGATGAAGTCCGCAACGGCGTCGAACTCCCTTCCTTGCAGTACCCCGGGCACCGCCTCGGCGTCCCGGATGTCAGCGTGGAGGACCTCGGCGCCGTCCGGAACCGGCCGCCCGGCCGACCGTCCTCTGGTGAGGATGGTCAGCCGGTGGCCCAGCGCGACGGCGCGTTCAGCCGCCGCCGCACTGATGACCCCGGTCCCGCCAATGAACAAGATGTTCCGCGGCGAGACAGTGTCCGCCTGCGGCAGGAGGCTGCCCTCGATGAGGCTGCTCACCAGGCGTAATCTTCGGGGGCGGGGCGGTGGCCCGGGAAGATGTCGTCGAGCCGCTTGAGGGCGTCCTCGTTCAAGGTGACGTCCAAGGCCCGGATAGCTGCGTCCAGTTGCTCCTGCGTGCGTGGCCCAACGATGGGTGCCGTCACGGCAGGCTGGTGGAGCAGCCAGGCGAGGGCGACGTCGCCGGGTGCGTGGCCGAGTTCGTCCGCAAAATCCTCGTACTGGCGGATCTGGTTCTCGTGCTTTTTGAGGGTTTCCAGTGCCCGGCCCTCTGCGCGGCGCACGCCCTGCTCTTCCTTCTTCAGCACGCCACCCAGCAGCCCGCCCTGCAGCGGCGACCAGGGAATCAAGCCCAGACCGTACTGCTGGGCGGCGGGAATGACCTCAAGCTCCAGCTCACGCCTGAAGAGGTTGTAGATGGACTGCTCGCTGACCAGTCCGGTGTAGTTCCGCCTGCGGGCCGCTTCCTGTGCCTGGGCGATGTGCCAGCCGGCAAAGTTGCTGCTGCCCGAGTACAGGATCTTGCCCTGTTGGACAGCTACCTCGATTGCCTGCCAGATCTCGTCCCACGGCGTATCGCGGTCAATGTGGTGGAACTGGTAGATATCGATGTAGTCCGTCTGCAGCCGCTTCAGGCTCGCGTCCAGGGCGCGGCGGATGTTCAGGGCCGACAACTTGGACTCGTTTGGACGGTCTGTCATGGTGCCGTACAGCTTGGTGGCCAGAACGGTCCGCTCCCGGCGCTCGCCGCCCTTCGCGAACCAGCGGCCGATGATTTCCTCGGTCCAGCCACGGTGCTCGACTCCGCCGTAAACGTTGGCGGTGTCAAAGAAGTTGATGCCGGAGTCCAGGGCGGAGTCCATGATCGAGTGGGCTGTTGCTTCATCCGTTTGGGGGCCGAAGTTCATGGTGCCCAGGCAGAGGCGGGAGACTTTCAGGCCGGAGCGGCCAAGATGCGTGTACTGCATGGCTGTTGAGTCCTTTGCTGTTGTTCGGGAGCTTAGAGCTGCGTGAAAGCAGCGACGGCGGGATCGGAACCGATGCGGGCACCCGCCTCCAGTGCCGTGATGGCTGCCAGTTCGGAATCGGTGAGGCTGAGGTCGGCTGCCCCGAAGTTCTCGCGCATGCGGGTGGAGTCTGCGGACTTGGGGATCACGATGGTTCCCTGGGCGAGGTGCCACGCCAGGATCACCTGTGCAGGGCTGGTGCCGTGGGCAGCTGCAACGAGTGCCACCTGTTCGGCATTCAGGTCCTTGCCCTGGCCGAGCGGGCTGTACGCTTCAACAGCGATTCCCAGATCACGGCACTTGCTGGCCAGTTCGCCCTGCTGGAAAGTCGGGTGGACTTCGATCTGGTTCACGGCAGGCACCACCTCTGCCTCCTTGAGAAGCGTGTCCACGTGGTCGGAGAGGAAGTTGGAGATGCCGATGGCCCGGATCTGCTTGTCCTGGTACAGCTTCTCCATCTCCTTCCAGGCCTGCGTGAAGAGGCCCTGCGATGGTACGGGCCAGTGGATCAAGTAGAGGTCGATGACCTCAAGGCCCAAGGCGTCCCGGCTGCGCTGGAAGGCATCATGCGCGTCGCCTTGCTCGCCGTTGCGAAGTTTGGTGGTGATGAAAAGTTCTTCGCGGGGAATTCCCGAGGCTGCGACGGCGGCGCCAACACCGGCTTCGTTTCGGTAGGCGGCCGCGGTGTCGATGTGACGGTAGCCGGCTTCCAAAGCATCTTCCACGACCTTTTGCGTTTCGTCGGCAGGTACTTGGAAGACACCAAATCCGAGCTGGGGGATGGTGACGCCGTTATTCAATGTCAGCTCTGGCATGACAGTCTCCTTCGACGGGATGGCTATGGCGGTGACACTCCGTCTTCCTGGTTTCCAGAAAGCGTTTTCGGAGGCTCTGTACTGAGCCTATGCAGTTTTGGCGGCAGAGTCAGCAATCCAACCTGATCCTGTTTTTCCTAGGTCTGGCAGTCCTACCCACAATGATGGTCTTTCACACACCTGCAACGGCAGAATAGACGGATGGGTCAAAGCGCCGAGTTCGGAAAATTCCTCAAAGTCATGCGTGCCCGCCTCTCACCCGAAGACACCGGAGCACAGGAGTCCAGCGGCTCCCGGCGCGTGCCCGGACTCCGCCGCGAAGAGGTGGCACGCCTGTCCGGCGTGAGCACCGACTACTACACACGCCTTGAACAGGGCCGCAACATCCACCCCTCCAAGGCAGTCCTGGATTCCGTGGCACGGGCATTGCGCCTGGACGCGGGGGAGCAGGCACACATGATGGACCTGCTGGAACACTGCGCCAGTTCTGCGGGCAACCCCGGACCCGTTCAAAAGGTGAGGCCGGCGTTGCGGCAGTTGCTGGACGCCGTCGGAGATGTTCCTGCCATGGTCTTGGGCCGGCGGACGGATGTCCTGGCCGGAAACCGGCTGGCTTATTTGCTCTTTACCGATTTCACGGCGTTGCCTGCGCCCGAGCGGAACCTGACACGCTGGATCATCCTGGATCCCTCGGCCGGGGCGCTGTTCAGGGATTGGAAGACCGTTGCAGCCGAGGCCGTTGGCGCGCTGCGCATGGACGTGGGCCGGCACCCCAACGATCCCCAAACCAACCAGTTGGTGGGCGAACTCGCCGTCCACAGCGAACATTTCCGTCAGTGGTGGGCCGGGCACAGGGTAGCCACGCGTTCCGCGGGGACAGTCCGGCTGCACCACCCGGTGGTGGGCGACCTGGAACTGAACTTTGAAACCCTGAGTCTCCCGGACGACCCCGACCAGCTCCTCCGGGTCTATTCCGCGAAGGCCGGTTCGCCGTCGTCGGACGCTTTGACGCTGCTCAGCTTCGGTGAGGTTGGGGCCGACGCGCAGGCCCCCGAACCCGCTCGCCGAGATGGCACTTAATGCCAATGTTCGCGCGGCAAAGTCATAGGGTCGTTGCAACGCTCTGATTGATGGAGCGTTTCATGGTCAAGTTGTTTCCTTCGGGTGCGCGTGCCGAGTTTGTTGATTTGGTGTGTGCGGGGGTCT
>NZ_JAJOHP010000139.1:0-1904 GCF_021109375.1 Arthrobacter sp. AK01 | reverse complement strand
CACACCTGAGAGCCATCATTCAGCTGCATTTCCTGCCGACCTCCCTCTGTTCTATTTCCCCCGGGGGGGGGGGGGGGGGCGCCCCCCCCCCCCCCCCCCCCTTAGCTCCACCCCGCAACTTTCGGAAGGAACCATGGGAACCGCAATAGACAGCTTTGACGTCGCGGGAAGATCAACCATCCGCAGCGGTGACGGCGCCTTCTTCCATCTCCCACCCTCGGCAGGCAGTGGCCAGCGCATGGCCGCGGACATCAGTGACGAACTGATGCAACGCCGCCAGGCTGGTGCGCGTCCCCTCCCCGGACGGGAGCGAATCGGGCTAATAGCCCCCAAACCCGTTGCGGCCGCACTCCTGCCCGTGTTCCACGAGGCCGGGGTGGACCTGACAGTGGGTGACGGTAAGGAGCCCGGCTCCGTAGGGCTACTCCTCCATCTGGCAGCCACTCCCGCCGATCGCAACCGCTTTGACGCACTGCCGGGGAGCCGAACAGCCGTGCTCCGCTTCTACGGAGAAGGCGACCTGGTCTTCGTAGATCCGCTGTCCCTCGAACCGGCAGACCCAACAGGGTGGCAGGTACTCCGGCGCAGGCTCGCAGCCTCACCTGCCGCCGCCGAGCTGAGGGCCTGGCTGGAGACCCCCGCTGCTGCCGCGGACTTCACTCCCCAGGGCATAGCCATGGACCTGCTCACGGCCAGATTGCTCACCGTCATCACGGCTTGGCAAAGGAATTCACCGTCACTTGCCGCTCACCGGCGTACCCTCTGGCGGCTGGACTCCCTGACGTTGGCAGCCAGCGAACACCCCGTTCTGCCCTTCCCGGAACCCGCCAACCTGGGCGAGGGCTTGCGGGCTCCGCTGCGATGAGTCCCACGACCGCGCCGGATCACCTGGACATCACCGCTGACGACGGCGTTCGGCTCACCGCAGACCACTACCGCACACCAGTGGACGGGGAAGCCCTAGGGACGGTCCTGATCCGGACACCCTACGGCCGGACCCAGTACGCGGACCAAGCCCACGCATGGTGCAGTGCCGGATACGACGTAGTGGTCCAGGACGTCCGTGGGCGCTACGGGTCCGCCGGCGCATGGAATCCCTATGACAAGGAGGGCCCGGACGGAGCAGCCACCGCCCGGTACCTCGCAAGGAACGGGTTGCTCAGGGGCCCACTCATTCTGGCTGGAGCCTCCTACGATGCGCACTGTGCAGTTGAAGCAGCCCGGGTTTTGGAGGTGGCACGGCGTCCGGAGGTGGCACGGCGTCCGGAGGAGGCGGCCGCCAGGCCCCTGGCCGTGGTGGCGATGGTGCCGGCACTGGGCCTCTGGGAAACGGCCAGGGAACCTGATGGCACACCGCGCTTGCGGGACAGGATTGGCTGGTGGCACCAGCACGGTTTCGGCAAGGAATCCGGCCACCCTTTACCCGCCGCGGAGCTCCGGAGGATATACCGGCAGGCTGAGGAACGCGGGATGGACTGGACGATTCACAACCTCATGGACGACGCCACGTATGGTCCGGGTTCCGCCGCTGGTTGGAGGCGGCTCTGGGACGCCCCACCAGCCGATCTCCACGGGCTTTATGGCCAGCTGAACACGCCGCTCCTGATGATTTCGGGGCAGCGGGACTTCTTTGTTGCCGAAGCTGCGGAGCTGGTGAGGGCCTGGGGCAGCGCGGCGCCGCGGACTTTGGTGGAAACCCTCTGGGGGCCATGGGGACACGGACTCGCCAACGACCTCGACGCCGGAACCGCCGCCGCACTCCGCGAACAGGGCGGCCTGATGGCCCGGATCAAGGACTTCCTGGGTGCTGCCAGCGGTTGGGATCCACCCGGCACCCAGCCCGGGCCCCTTGGAGACCCCCGCCCGCCAGTTCTCCAGTGGGAACCCGGCGCCCAGCCACACAC
>NZ_JAJOHP010000138.1:0-2050 GCF_021109375.1 Arthrobacter sp. AK01 | reverse complement strand
CCCCCCCCCCCCCCGGGCCCGCCCCCCCCCCCCCCCCCCCCCCCCCCCCCCCCCCCCCCCCCCCCCCCCCCCCCCCCCCCCCCCCCCCCCGGGGCCCCCCCCCCCCCCCCCCCCCCCCCCCCTATGGTTTCTTCGTTGGGCTAGTTCTTCACGCGCCGGGCGTCGGCGCTACCCGATTCAAACTTCACACCTAACATGTGATGCACCAGGACATCCTCGTTGGTATTGGCGTTGGCCTCGATGGTGACCAGTTCGCCGTCGCGCATGACGCCAATCCGATGGCACCAACTGACCATTTCGGACAGGTCCGAGGACAGGAGGATGATTGCCACGCCAGTGCTGCTGAGCTCCGTGAGCATCTTGTACACGACCTCCTTTGCCCCGATATCGATTCCACGGCTGGGATGGCTGAGGATGAGTACATCACAGTTGGTGGACATCCATCTGGCGAGTTGTACTTTCTGGCGGTCACCTCCTGAAAGTGTGGAGATCGCGCCTTGAATGTTGGTGGTGTTGATGCGCATGCGGTGTACAACATCAGCCACGCCCCGAAGCTGGGAAATCTCGTCCTGGAGGCTGTCACTGCCCCCGTCTGAGCCTTGTTGAAGCCCGTCTACAATGCGGGCTCCATACTCGTAGTCGTCGGCCGCATCCGGAGAATAGCCGATCTTCAAGCGCCGTGCGTCCTGGATCCCCCGGATCTGTACTTGATGTCCGTGCAGGTGGATCTGCCCTGACGTGCTTGGACCAACACCTGCCAGAGCCTCAACCAGTTGGTGCACGCCGGACCGGTGGGTCCCGACGAGGCCAAAAATTTCGCCCTTGGCCACATTGAATGTCACATCGCGGACCCTGTCCCCCACGCTGAGGTTGGCGATCCGCAACGCCTCGCCGGCGGCCGCCGGATCTGTGGGCCTGGCGACTCTCTCCAGTTCCTTTTGAAGCAGGAGGAAGGCAAGTTCCCCGACGTCGGTCTGGCTGGCTTCCAGTGTCTTGTGTACCTTGCCATCCCGCATGACGGCAATCCGGTGCGCAATGGATCTGACTTCATCGAGGCGATGGGTGATGTAGATGATCGCCCGGCCTTGACGGGTCAGCATCCTTAGCACCTGATGCAATACAGCGACGTCATGATCCGGCAGTGAAGCAGCCACTTCATCCATGATCACGAGCTGGGCTTCTTCAGCGACCATGCGCATAACTTCCACGAGCGCCTGTTCGGCACGGATGAGTGTTCCGACGGTGGCATCCGGATCCATGCTGATGCCTATTTCCCGGATCAGTCCGGCCGCTTGGTCGCGGAGTTCATCATGAGACTTTCCGGACTGGAAGGTGCCGCGGAATATTGCTTCGGTGATGGTCAGCCCGGGGTCGATCCGGAAATTCTGGGGAATCAAACCGACTCCGCAGGCTTGCGCTTCTGCGATGGAGTCCGGTACGTAAATCTCCCCTGCGAGAGTGATCTGTCCGAGGTCGTGCTTGTGGGATCCAGCCAAGACGCCCATCAAGGTGGACTTGCCGGCACCATTGGTTCCGATCAACCCCAGAATCTCGCCTCGATGCAAAGAAAGCCCAACGCCTTTGAGGATGCGGCGCTGGTCGTACGAGGCGTGAATATCCTCAGCATGCAATAACAGGTCCAAGAAAGCTCCTAATCCCAGGGGACGATAGCCGCCCCTGAGAGTTCATGGCAAAGCTTTCCAGCATCATGCCTGGGGCGGTGGACTGTGGCATAAACTCCCCATTGCGGGTTTATGCAGCATGCTGACAATTACTCATTGGGGCGCCTTTGAGAGTCAACCAGATGAATTCCGGAAATGCAAAACGGAAATAGGTGAAACAAGAAACTCCATTTCGTGACGCAAAAATCGTGATTATTTAGAGAATCGTTATTTCATGGCGTTGTCATGGGCTGGCCTGTCGCTTAAACAGCAGCGGGGGGGGGGGGGGGGGGGGGGGGGGGGGGGGGGGGGGGGGGGGGGGGGGGGGGGCGGGCGGGGGGGGGCGCCGCGAGCGCGCGAGGCGCGGCGGCAGGGGGGGGGGGGGGGGG
>NZ_JAJOHP010000137.1:0-2549 GCF_021109375.1 Arthrobacter sp. AK01 | reverse complement strand
CCCCCCCCCCCCCCCGCACCAAACCCTGGGGGGGGGGCCGTGCGTGGCCCCCCAAAAAACACCCCCCCCCCCCCCCCCCCCCCCCCCCCAAAAACAAACCTCCGGGGCCCGGCCCGGTCGTCGTTCACTTAAGAACGCCGTTGTTCCTAAGAGGTCTAGCCCAGACGGGTCTTGAGACCGTCCAGCTCGGACTGGAGTGCCGCCGGGAGCGATTCGCCGAAGTTGGCGAACCATTCTTCGATGGACGCCAGCTCGGTTGCCCACTCTTCAGGGTCGACGCGAACAGCCGACTCAACCTCGGCCGGAGTCATGTCCAGGCCCTCGAGGTCGATGGACTCACCGGTCGGAACAAAGCCGATCGGGGTTTCCACAGCGTCGGCCTTACCCTCAAGGCGCTCGATGGCCCACTTGAGCACACGGGCGTTGTCTCCGAAGCCAGGCCAGGCGAAGGCGCCCTCGGCCGTGCGGCGGAACCAGTTGACCAGGAAGATCTTGGGCAGACGCTCCGGGTTGGCCTTGGCAGAGAGGTTGACCCAGTGGTTCAGGTAATCGCCTGCGTCGTAGCCGATGAACGGCAGCATGGCCATGGGGTCACGGCGGACAACGCCAACGGCACCGGCGGCAGCAGCCGTGGTTTCCGAGGACAGCGTGGAGCCCATGAAGATGCCGTTGGACCAGTCGCGGGCTTCGGTAACTAGCGGGATGGTGGTCTTACGGCGGCCACCGAACAGGATCGCGGACAGTTCCACGCCCTCCGGGCTGAAGTATTCCTCAGCCAGCATGTCGATCTGGTCGATCGGCGTGCAGAAGCGGGAGTTCGGGTGTGCGGCCGGAGCATCGGAGTCCGGAGTCCAGGACTCACCGCGCCAGTCGGTCAGGTGTGCCGGAGTTTCCTCCGTCATTCCTTCCCACCACACGCCACCATCGTCGGTCAGAGCCACGTTGGTGAAGATGCTGTTGCCCTTGGCGATGGCACGCATGGCATTGGGGTTGGTGCCCCAACCGGTACCGGGAGCGACGCCGAACAGGCCGGCTTCAGGGTTGACGGCACGGAGCTCGCCTTCCTTGCCGAAGCGCATCCAGGTGATGTCGTCTCCGAGGGTCTCAACCTTCCAGCCCTTGATGGTGGGATCGAGCAACGCGAGGTTGGTCTTGCCGCAGGCGGACGGGAAAGCAGCGGAGACGTAGTAGGTCTTCTGCTCAGGGGAGGTCAGCTTGAGGATGAGCATGTGCTCGGCCAGCCAACCTTCGTCGCGGGCCATTACCGATGCGATGCGCAGCGCGTAGCATTTCTTGCCCAGGAGGGCGTTGCCGCCGTAGCCGGAGCCGAAGGACCAGATGGAGCGCTCTTCGGGGAAGTGAACAATCCACTTGTCGGTGTTGCATGGCCACGCGACGTCGGCCTGGCCGGCTTCCAGCGGTGCGCCCAGCGAGTGCAATGCCGGAACGAAGAAAGCATCGGTCTGCGTGATGCGGTCAAGCACGTCCGTACCGATGCGGGCCATGATGCGCATGGAGGCAACAACGTAGGCGGAGTCGGTGATCTCGACGCCAAACTTGGGATCTTCAGCTTCCAGGTGGCCCATGACGAACGGAATGACGTACATGGTGCGGCCGCGCATGGAGCCGGCGAACAGTCCGCGCAGCTTCTGCTTCATCTCGGCCGGAGCCATCCAGTTGTTGGTGAAGCCTGCGTCGCGCTCGTTCTCGGAGCAGATGAATGTCTGCTCTTCCACACGGGCAACGTCAGCGGGGTCGGAGAACGCCGCGAAGGAATTCGGGAACGTTTCCGGGTTCAGCCGCTGAAGCGTGCCGGCCTCAACCAGCTCGTCCGTCAGCTTCTTGTTTTCTGCTTCGCTGCCATCAACCCAGTGGATGCGGTCCGGCTGAGTCAGCTCGGCAACTTCCTCAACCCAGGCCAGCAGGCGTGCATGCGTAGTAGGTGCCTTCTCAAGCAGCGGCAGTCGCGCCAGATCGCCCATTGCGGTTCCCTTCCTCGGGTTCAGTGGTGTGTCCTAAACGATAGGGGCCGCGGACCAGACCAATCCGCTGTCAGACATCGGACATCCGGAGGACGGAAAAGCAAAAACCGCTAGAACTCAAGGAGGAAGGTTCTCAAAAGCAGGTTTTAAGTGACTAAGGTCACGTAGACCGGTCTAGTTGCCTAGATTACAGCTTTTCGATTTGGAACTTCACATGAACTTCTGTAAAGTTTATTGAGGTTCGAGGGGGTCAGAGAAACAGACCGCCGAGAATCACACGAAATGCGCCCATAGCTCAGCTGGATAGAGCGTCTGTCTACGGAACAGAAGGTCAGGGGTTCGAATCCCTTTGGGCGCACAAATGAAGACCCGCACCGGTTCGCCGGTGCGGGTCTTTTGCTTTGCCCAAGTACCCACCCAAGTAGGGCAGCGGCGGGTGGGCAACACGCAGAACTAAACGGGCCCGGGGGGGGGGGGGGAGAAAAAAAAAGAAGCGGCGCCCGCCGGCGGGGGAGGCCGGCGCGGTGGGGCCCCCCCCCCCCCGCGGGGGGGGGGGGGGGGGGCGGA
>NZ_JAJOHP010000136.1:0-2685 GCF_021109375.1 Arthrobacter sp. AK01 | reverse complement strand
CTGCCATCTCACCCAGACCCCCCCCACATACACAGCTCGCATCTTGATTTTACCGGGCCGGTGGCGGCCCTTGCGGGGGGGGGGGGGGGGGGCCCCCCCCCCCCCCCCCCACTTTCAGTGCCCTAAGTTTGGGGTGTCATCGTCACTTTCAGTCGGAGTGCTTGACCGGGCTGATCCGCGCGATAATCGTGGGACACGGCAATTTGGTGAGAACCGCATGCGCTGTCGAGCCCAACAAGAGGCGTTTGAAACTGCCCCGGCCGCGGCTGCCTACCACCAGCAGTTGTGCTGTGGCCCCGGCCGCGAGCAGTGCTTCGGCGGGCCGCGTGTGGGTGTCGAGGACTTGGTGTACCACCAGATCCGGGTACTTGTCTGCCAAACCGGCGACAGTTTCGGCCAGGACGACGCGCTCTTCTTCCGTGATGACCTCGAAGTAGTTGGTGTTCGGTACACCGCGGGTTACCCAAGGTTCCGGTGTGAGGAAGGCATGGAGAACCGTCAGCTCCTGTCCCTGGCGGTCGGCCTCTGCCGCGGCAAACGCGACGGCCTGTGTGGCCTCTTCAGAACCGTCCACGCCGACTAAAATCCCTTTGCGGTTTGTCATGTCGTGCTCACCGATAACTGCTACGGGACAACGCGCGACGGCGGCAACCTGTAAAGCACGATCGGTCAGGGAACCTCCGGCCCAGCCATGGCCGGAACCAATGACCACCATGGCGGCCTTTTTGGACCTCTTGCCCAAAGCGTAGCCGGCCCCACCCGAGACGAGGTCGGTGGTGACATTGACGGTGGGTTCCATCTTTGCGGCACGGTCCTTGGCAGCAGCAAGAAAGTTGATGCCGGATTCCCGGATCCACTCGTTATAGCCCACAGAATCGTACGCCCAGCGGTCATCCACGGCATGGACAAGCTGTACCGGCAGCTTCAGGGCGGCCGCTCGACGCATGGCCCACCCCATGGCAGCCTCGCTGCTGGGTGAATCGTTGACACCGACGACAATTGCTTCATTCATGGCTTGGCCCGTTCTTCGTTGATGGGTTCCCGGATATCGGCCGGGGCCTTGTTGTCAGTTTGTACCGGGTTCATACCGCCCGGTTAGGGCCGGAAGTCCTTATTCCGGTGTGGCTACGGAGATGGTCTCCTGATACTCCGGAACCCGGGCATTCCACCCCAGTTCATGCTTGATACGAAGCCGGAGTGCCTCGGATGCCTCCGGTTCACCATGAGTGATATATGTCATCCGTGGTGAGGTGGGTGCTGACCGCATCCAACGAATGATGGCGTCCGAGTCCGCATGGGCGCTGAATCCTTCGAGTTGGACTACTTCTGCACGGATCCGGACGTCTTGCCCATAGACCCTCAGCTCTCGTGACCCGGCGGCCAACGCAGCGCCCCTTGTTCCGGCGGCCTGATACCCGCTCAAGATGACTGCGTTCCTGGGATCGCTGCCGTATGCCTCAAGGTGATGCAGTATCCGTCCACCGGTCAGCATGCCGCTGGCGGAGATGATGATCATGGGACCACCTCGGAGATTGAGGAGCTTTGAATCGTCCGCCGTTCGGGTCATGGTGGCCAAGTGGTACATGTCCTTGAATTCTTCCGGGCCCAGCCGATGTTCATCCGGGTGCTGCTGGTACATGTAGGAGGCATCAATTGCCATGGGGCTGTTGAGATAGACGGGAATATCGGGAATGAGGCCTTTTCGGCGCAGGCGCGCCAGCTGCAGCATGAGTGTTTCCGCGCGGCCGACGGCGAATGCTGCGATGAGGATGACGCCATTCCGCTTGGCCACCCTGGACACTACCTCGCCTAGTTCGGTTTCGGGACTTCCGGACGGATGGGTCCGGTTGCCATAGGTGGACTCCGTGATAAGCACGTCAACGGACTCCAGCGCCCGGGGCGGGTACATCAGCGGGTCGTCGTCGCGGCCCAGATCTCCGGTGAAATGAACAGTGTTTCCGCCCACCCGGATGTGAAGCTGCGCGGCCCCCAGGATGTGACCTGCCGGAACGAACCTGGCCTGGACGCCGTCGCCAAGGTCCATGGGCTCGTCGAACTCAACAGGGCGGAAACTATTGAGCGACTTCACTGCGTCTGCCGCCGTATACAAAGGCAGGGCGGGGGTGTGGATTGACGATCCACGGCGATCGGCGTACTTGGCTTCCTCCTCCTGCAGGTGTCCGCTGTCAGGCAGCAGGAGTTTGCACAGTTCAGTGGTCCCGTGTGTGGCATGGACGGGACCCCTGAAACCATCCCTCACGAGCCTGGGAACGTAGCCTGTATGGTCCAAATGGGCATGCGTCAGCAGGACTGCATCAATGGATGCGGGGGAGACAGGAAAAGGCTGCCTGTTCCGTAGGCGGAGCCGTTTGTAACCTTGGAACAGTCCGCAGTCCACCAGGATTCGCGTTCCTTGGAAGTCCACCAGGTAGCGGGAGCCAGTTACGGTGTCCGTGGCGCCAAGAAAGCGCAGAGTTGCGGGACTTTTGGTGGCCATGTCGATGCTCCATCCTTTGGGCAGGGTACGGCTCCACGGGGTGAACAAAGGCCGGGCCGTTGAGGGCTGTTCACTGCGATGAAGCCATTGGCGGGGGCGGGGGGGGGGGGGGGCCCCGGCGGGGGGGGGGTTTTTGGGGGGGGGCGCCCGGGGGGGGGGGGGGTTGGGCGTGGGGTTGGGGGGAGGGC
>NZ_JAJOHP010000135.1:0-2727 GCF_021109375.1 Arthrobacter sp. AK01 | reverse complement strand
TCTGAGAACAGCTGGAAACGAAAGTGTCCCGCCTGATGGGGGGTGAGGCGGGGCACGTCAACTCTAATGGTGGTAGCTGGTTATTGACCGGGTGCCGATACATTTTTCTAGTGTCAGGCCCCAGCAATTGGGGGGGGCCCCCCCCCCCCCCCCGCCCCCCCCCCCCCCCCCCGGGCGGCCCCCCCCGTCGTGCTTTCCGCTAGGGGTGACCGGGGCGGCTCTCGCAGGCGATGCGGTCGCCGTCGCTGTCAAGACCGGCTACATCGCCGTACCACGGGAAGTAGTAGTCGAACCAGTCCTGGGCCTGGCGCCATGTGGCAAAGTCCGTGCAGTTCTTGCTGTTGCCCGGATTCGCCGGCGGCTGGGGCGTAACCGGCGGCGTCACAGGTGGCTGCGGCGTCGGCGTCACGGGCGGCGGGGGAGGAGAGCACGTGTTGCCTGTGATTCCTCCGGTGCCGCCATTGACGAAGCGGTACATGAACGCTGCCATGGCGTCACGTGCCACGGGCTGGAGCGGGTTGTACGCGCGGCAGCCGTAGCCGATGTCCCAACCGGTGGAGATGCCCTGCGCTGCAAGCCAGGTGATCTGCTTGTAGAACTGGGTTCCCACCGGGACGTCCTCGAACGGGGAAGTGCCGGGCTCGGCGAAGTCCGGGTTGCCGCCGAAGCGGTACAGGAAGGCTGCCATGGCGTCACGGTTGACGGGTGTGAGCGGGCGGAAGGTCTTGGAACCGTTCGCTTCGGTCCAACCCGTTGAGATGCCACTCGTGGCCAGCCAGGTGATTTCCTTGTAGAACTGGCTCGACGGCGTCACGTCAGTAAACGGCGACGTCGCCGGCGGTGTGAACGCAGGTTTGCCGGCCAGGCGGTAGAGGAACGCTGCCATGGCGTCACGGTTTACGGGGCTGAGCGGACGGTAGGTGCGCGTCCCGTTCGCTTCCACCCAGCCCGTGGAGATTCCTTGCGATGCGAGCCAGGAGATCTCTGCGTTGAACTGCGTAGAGCTGTTGACGTCGCTGAACGTGATCGGTTCTGTGGGAGGAGCGTCCACGGCGATCGTCGGAACAGCGACCTGCGTGGTTGCACAGGAGCCCTGGATGGCCGACGAGATGGCCGCCGACTCGGCTTGGTCGATGGCCAGCTGCCAACGGTATTTCACCAGTATCCAGTCCGTTGCGTACCGGCAGGCGGTTCCTGCCAGCGGCGGCATCCATTCGGCCGGGTCGCGGTCGCTCTTGGACTGGTTCACGTTGTCGGTCACAGCTTCGAGGGCCACGTCCAAGGTGAGGTCGTTGGCGTAGTCGCGGCGCTGTTCGGCTGTCCAGGCGCTTGCGCCGGAACCCCATGCTTCGGCGAGGGGGACCAAGTGGTCAATGTCGACGTCGGACGCGTTTGTCCACGTCCCGCCGTCGTACCAGGACGTCCACTTACCTGTGGCCACTGTGCAGCCGGAGCTGAACGTCACGGGTGTCAGCGATTCCTGTTGAAGGACTTCGGACCGGGTGTCGCAGCTGTCGCTGTCGGCGTCCACCCAATGCTGGAACAGGTCGCGGTTGTAGCCGGTGTTTGATTCAGCGGCGACGGTCAAGGATGAGAGAAGGGCAGCGACGCTTGCTTTGTCCGAAGCAGTCGCGGTTTGCGGCAAAAAGACAGCCGCCGACGCGGTCAGCGATAGGATCGCCAACCACGAAAGAGCCTTGGGCATCTGGGTTCCCCATATTCGATTAGAGCGCTCTGAGCAGCGCATACATCATGGGATGCTACAGGCGGGATGGGTTCCGTCAGGAACCTTGTCACCTCGTGACTCCGGCGTGGCGGGCGTACTCTGGGTCCATGGAGTCCGAGGTCAGGACTGTCGCCCTGCGAACCGGCATCAGCGTTCCCTGCTTTGTCCAAGGTCACCTTGAGCAAACGCTCGACGACGGCGGCGCGCCGTTGGTCCTGTTGCACGCCTGGGGTGAATCCTGGCGGAGTTTTGAGCGGCTGATTGCCGCACTTCCGGATGTGGTTGTGGTGGCACCGGATCTGCGTGGGCACGGTCTTGCTGACAAACCTTCGGGCGGTTATTCGCTGGTGGAGGTAGCCGAAGACGTCGTGGCCTTGTTTGATGTCCTGGGTCTTGTCCGTGCGCACGTGCTGGGTTCATCCAGCGGGGGATATGTGGCGCAGCAACTGGCGGTGACACGACCCGATCTGGTGGCATCTCTGATTCTGGTGGGTGCGCCTTTGAGTCTCCGTGGGAAGCCGGCGTTCGCCGCCGAAGTGGATTCCCTCACTGACCCGATTTCAGAGGAGTGGGTGCGCGGGTCGTTGTCCTGGTACCGGCTGCTGCATATGGTTCCCGCCTCTTATATCGAGGACCGCGTGCAGGACGGCATGGCCATGCCGGCTGCCGTTTGGAAATCGTCGCTGCGAGGCTATTACGAAGCCGTTCCACCCACGGAAGCCGGGACCATTTCAGCCCCCACTTTGGTTCTCTGGGGTGCCCACGACCATCTGGTGCCGCGGAACCATGAAGAGACCCTGGTGCGGCGCATCCCGGGGTCCCGGCTCAAGGTCTACGAGGAGACCGGGCACTTGGTGCTGTGGGAGTGCCCGGAGCGGGTGGCGGGGGATGTGGCGGGGTTTTTGGGTGAGGTGCGGGGGGGGGGGGGGCGGGCGGGGTGGGAGACATAGGGCACAAGGATATGAATTGGGGGAGACTACGGCAGAAAAAGAAAAAGAGAG
>NZ_JAJOHP010000134.1:0-2809 GCF_021109375.1 Arthrobacter sp. AK01 | reverse complement strand
ACCCCACACCACCCACACCCCACCCCAAAACCAAGCGACAGCACGCCGTCGTACGTGATCGTGAAGCCAGCACAGCAGGTACTGAATGAAGTGGCCGGGGGCGTTACCGAATGACGAGGGAGCGGCAGGGTGGGAGGATTGGACTCATGGAACTGCACATCACAGGAGATGCCGCCGCGGACCAGCTGCTCAGCGACGACGCCTTTGCGTTGTTGACGGGCATGCTGCTCGACCAACAAGTCACCATGGAGTCGGCCTTTGCCGGTCCGGAGAAGATCCGCACCCGTCTTGGTTCCCTGGATCCGGGCATGATCGCAGAACAAGATCCCGCCAGCTTCGTGGAAGTCTTCAAGGAGCGGCCGGCGGTCCACCGATTCCCGGGTTCCATGGCCGGTAGAGTCCAAGCCCTCGCGGAGACGGTCCACAATGATTGGGATGGAGACGCTGCTGCCATCTGGACCAATGGAACCCCCGACGGCCCAGAGGTGCTGCGTCGGCTCAAGTCCCTGCCTGGCTTCGGCGAACAGAAAGCCAAGATCTTCCTGGCCCTCTTGGGGAAACAGTGCAACCTGCAAGCGCAGGGATGGCGGGAAGCCGCCGGGCATTACGGCGAGGAGGGCTCCTACCTATCCGTCGCCGATATTGTGGACGCGGATTCCCTGGTCAAGGTACGCGCCAGCAAGCAGGCGGCCAAGGCGGCCGCCAAAGCTGCAAAGTCGCCAAGCTCCTAGTTCCGCCAAGCGCTTCATTCCCGAGTGCCCTCGCGGCACGTAGAGCGGGTGACCTCCTCATGCCAAAGGGCGAACCTGGCAGAAGGCGACCGCTTGCCGAAGCTTGCCTGATTTCCACATAGAGCCTGGTTTCCACATACGGAGGTTGGGGCCTTATGGGCTCCGCAGCCTGAGGGGAAGAGTAGGTTCATGGAGCGGATTCGGGAAAGGCGCGGGAACAGTGCGGTCACAGCCGCGCCCACCGCTGCTACACGTGTCGCATCCGGTCGCCGCCCACAGCCCCGCGGTGGCTTGGTGAAGGATCTCAAAACCGCCGTGACCTCCCTCCAGCCCGCCTGGGACAGCAACGGGCTGATTGACCAGTTACGTGATCTGGAAGACCTAAAGTCGGCGATCGTTGCTTTGCAGGCGAGGATCGCGGTGGCGTTGGATCTGGCACAGCGGCAGGAGCAGGCCGAGGCTGGTGTGCCCGTGTCCGAGCGGGGTAAGGGTGTTGGGGCTCAGGTGGCGTTGGCTCGGCGGGAGTCCCCGAACCGTGGGTCCCGGCTGTTGGGGATGGCCAAAGCCCTGGTCATGGAGATGCCACGAACCTTGGCCGCGCTGAACACGGGCCAGTTGAATGAGTGGCGTGTCGCGCTGCTGGTCAGGGAAACGGCGTGCTTGTCCGTGGAGGACCGGTGTGCCGTGGACGAGGAACTCGCAGCGGATACCGGAACCTTCGACGGCGCCGGAGATCAAGCGATCATTGCCGCAGCGAAAGCGGCCGCGTACCGGCGCGATCCGCGGTCGGTGGTGAAGCGTGCCAGCCACGCCGCCACCGAACGGACCGTGAGCCTGCGTCCGGCTCCGGACACCATGACGTACCTGACCGCGCTGCTGCCGGTCGCTCAGGGAGTGGCT
Organism: Arthrobacter sp. AK01; assembly: GCF_021109375.1. Classification (NCBI taxonomy): domain Bacteria; kingdom Bacillati; phylum Actinomycetota; class Actinomycetes; order Micrococcales; family Micrococcaceae; genus Arthrobacter; species Arthrobacter sp. AK01. The sequence goes on along the minus strand of NZ_JAJOHP010000134.1, from coordinate 1,178 downwards.
GTCTATGCGGCACTGACCCGGCATGCTGATTCTGCCCGTTCGGCCGGTGATCCCCGGAACCGGGGCCAGGTCATGGCCGACACCCTCGTCGAGCGCATCACCGGTACGCCGGGAGGGATCTCAGGGATCAACCTGGACCTCGTCATGACCGACCGAACCCTCTTCCAGGGCGACAGCGGACCGGCACGCGTGAAGGGCTACGGAATCGTCCCAGCAGGGTGGGCCCGGAAACTGGTCGGTGCAGGCGGTGCAGGCAGGGAGATTCCAGTCGTCCAGGATCCCTCGGCTGGCAGCGACTCCGGTCCTCCGCGGGATCCCGAGCTCCACGTCTGGGTCCGCCGGCTCTACACTGCACCGGCCACAGGAGATCTCCTGACCATGGATTCCAAAGCCAGACTCTTTCCACCGCGGCTCAGACGCTTCATCGAAACCCGCGATGACACCTGCCGCACACCCTACTGCGACGCGCCCATCAGGCACATCGACCACATCGTGCCCTGGCACGCCGGAGGCACCACCACCCTGGCCAACGGGGCCGGACTTTGCGAGGCCTGCAACCACACCAAAGAAAACACCGGCTGGAGCGCAAGCACCATCAACGGGGACATCCACACCGTGGAACTACGCACGCCTACGGGACACGCCTACCGCTCCAAAGCCCCGCCAATGCCGGGCTGATAGATAGCTATACCGGCCCTGTTGGCACCATCCCCTCCGGAACCTCCGGCGGAAACCGTGAGTGTGCCTTCCCGGGACCCCAAGGCGGGCCAACCCGCTGGTACGCGCCAGACGAAGGTTCCGGCGAAGAGCGAAATGGTAATGCCGCGGAGGGATACTTGGGCAGCCACGGGTTCCGCTGGACAGGGCGCCAGGCGCCGTTCGCGGTTGACCACAATTCGCGGTTAACGACAAAAGGGCCTCCACTTAGTGAAGGCCCTTTGCTGGCGACGAAATGCCAACGTCGGATAGACAGACACCCGCATGGAAGCACTATCGCTGCCAACGGGGTGTGTTGGTGGTTAAAGTGGGAGACCCCCCGACCCGGTGATGGGTTGGGGGGTCTCGACCTTAATGGTTGTCCGGCGGTGTCCTACTCTCCCACACCCTCCCGGGTGCAGTACCATCGGCGCTGTGGGTCTTAGCTTCCGGGTTCGGAATGGGACCGGGCGTTTCCCCCA
>NZ_JAJOHP010000133.1:0-3392 GCF_021109375.1 Arthrobacter sp. AK01 | reverse complement strand
CGCTGGCTCCGAGGCCTCCCTCTCCTGGTCTCCCCCGTCCGTCCCTTCCCCCTCATCTTCCTCAGCGGCCCGCCCCGCGCGGGGGGGGGGGGGGGCGCCCCCCCCCCCCCCCCCCGGGCGGCGTTTCGGCTGGTGAGCGGAGGCGGGTTCTTTCCGCGCTGCTCTGCCAAGCATCCTGTCTGGAGCTTCGGGACACGGCGTGTCGGGCTGTGCACGGCATGCGGCGACTGATTGGCTGGAAGCAACTGGGCAGGAGCGCAGCGCCTCCGTGCCCGAACAGCTACGACGTAAGGAGCGGAGCAACCATGAAGCTCCTGTTGATCAGGCACGGACAGACACCCGGCAACGTAGCGGGCCAGTTGGACACGGCGTTCCCCGGACCGGGGCTGACCGAACTCGGCGAGCGTCAGGCGGCAGCCCTGCCCGAAGCCCTGGCCGATGAAGGCATCCAGGCCCTCTATACGTCGACGCTGCTGCGCACCCAGCGAACGGTCGCTCCTTTGGCCAAAGCCACGGGCTTGGAACCGACAATCCTGGACGGCGTCCATGAGATCGAAGCCGGCGCGCTGGAGAAAAAGACTGACCACGAGTCCCACCTGCGGTACATGAGCACCGTGTTCTCTTGGACGGACGGAGACCTCGACGTCCGGATGCCAGGCGCCTTCAACGGGCACGACTTCTTCGCCCGCTTCGATGCTTCCGTGGAGCTCGTTGCGGCCGCGGGACACGAGACGGCCGCGATCGTCAGCCACGGAGCGGCGATCCGCTGCTGGGCGGGTCGGAGGGCGACGGACATCGACACCGTTTTTGCCGAAACCCACCAGCTCCCGAACACCGGAATCGTGGCTCTCGAAGGCGACCCACGAAATGGCTGGAAGGTGCTGCACTGGGACCAGATCCCTGTGGGCGGCATGGCCCTGGCAGACCAAACCGCAGATGACCCCACGGGTGAAGCGCTATAGCCCCACAACGCAGAGGCAGCCAGCATTTCTCCCGACGCTTACGCGCAGGAAACACCACGGTAACCACCGCTCCGTAGGCTTGAGACGCATAGACACCTCCGACGAAACCCGGCGAATTGAGGCACAAATGCAGACCAACCCACGGCTCAACATTCGGCAGGTCACGTGGGCCAACCCCGTGGGCGCCGATCTCCGGGCAGCACAGCAGGCCGAACTCGACGCGCGGTTCGGCAGCACGGATCATGAGCCCGGACCTCCTCCATCGGAAGCAGACACGGCCGTCTTCGTTGTTGCCTACGAGAAATGCTCCGGACAGCCACTGGGATGTGGCGGGCTGCGGATGCTCGATGAGAAGACAGCCGAAATCAAGCGGCTGTATGTGGTCCCCTACGCCCGGGGGTCAGGAGTAGCGAGCTCCATCCTGGCAGCGCTCGAAGCCCAGGCCCACTCCCATGGATTCAGCGTGATCGCGGCTGAGGCCGGGTCAGCCCAGTCGGACGGCCGAAGCTTTTACGAAAGTGCCGGCTTCGCCTCCGTGCCGAACTTCGGCCCGTATGTGGGCGTCGACGAATCGTACTGCTACTCCAAGCGCCTGGACTCCCACAGTGCTTCGCACACGGCGATGGCTTAGCCCCGCGATGGCCTGGCGGGCTGCGGAACCCATGCGCAACATCAAGCGGAGGCCGCGTCAGTTCGATAATCTCGGATTATGGAAAAAGCAGACATCACCTTCCGCACCCGTAAATGGGTGCGGCCCGAGGACCTCAATGCCAACGGCACGCTTTTCGGTGGGAGCCTGCTGAAGTGGATCGATGAAGAGGCCGCGATCTACGCCATCCTTCAACTGGGCAACGGCCGCGCAGTCACCAAGTACATCTCCGAAATCAACTTTGTGAGCTCAGCAGTCCAGGGCGACCTGATCGAGATGGGGCTGACTGCGAAACGCTTCGGACGCACGTCGCTGACCATGCGCGCGGAAGTCCGCAACATGATCACGCGGCAGGCGATCCTGACCATCGAGGAGATCGTGTTCGTGAACCTTGGCGCGGATGGCCGTCCGCAGCCGCACGGCTATACGGAAATCACGTATGACCGCGACCGCATCCCCACGCACCACCTGACAGAGACGCTCGACGAAGACTGAACCACCCGCCGTCGGGCGCTGGCCGCTACTGCAGGTACCGGAACACGGTCCATGTGCGGGAGTTCAGGCAGCAGTCGTCGGTATGCCGTGCGCTGAACGTCGCTTTACGGCCAGGCCCGGCGGTGCGGAACATTGCCTTGCCCCCGCAGGCCATGCAGATCAGCTGCTGCCTCCGCGGCTCCTGCCGGTATTCGTCGAGGTTATCGAAGTCCTCGGCGTCCCAGTCTCTCCTGTCGGCGAGGCACAATGCCCTTCTCATCAGCTGTGACTTTCACTCGTAAAACAGCGGTTAAACGGGTGCTGGCGGCCGCGGGGGAGCGGCCGCCCGCGTGTTTTTACGGTGGCGGGAGTGATGCCACCGGAACCTTAGGGCTGCTGAATCGGGACAGTCAGCGGCGGTCGAACGTCAGGCCACCAGGAACCTGGAACGTCGGCATGAGTTCAAGCATGCCCACGTTCACGTGGCGCGGCGTTTCGATGGCGTAGTCCAGGGCGTTCACGATGTCGTCGGTCGTGAGCGACTCATAGCCCTCGTAGTAGGTCTGCCAGGCTTCTTCCATGGCCTCGGGCGTGCCGCCCAGGTTGCGGCCGAAGATCTCTGTCTCCACCCGCCCGGGGCAGATCTCGGTCACGCGAATGCGCTTGCCCACGGTGTCGTTCCGGAGTTGGCGGGAGATCTGGTGCACGGCCGCTTTGGTGGCGTGGTAAACCGTGTGGCCGTAGAAGTTGTAGACACCGGCGATGGAGCTGATGTTGATGACGTGGCCGAGGTCGCGCTCCACCATGCCCGGCAGGACCAGACGGGTGAGCTGCAGCAGGCCACGAAGGTTCACGTCCACCAGCTCGTCGATGTCCTCTTCGGACGAGTCCAGGATGTTGCCCGGCCGGGAAACTCCGGCACAGTTCACCAGGACGTCCACCTTGAGGTCGCTCACGACGGCGGCCAGCGCGGCTGTGTCGGTCAGGTCCACGACGTGCGGGATGGCTCCGGTGCGGTCGGCCAGTTCGGCGAGGCGTTCCTCGTTGCGGGCCACGGCATGTACGGTCAGGCCGCGCTTGGCAAGCCGTTCGGCAATGGCTGCACCCATACCGGTGGAAGCTCCGGTGACGAGGGCGGTGGTGTAGTCAGAAAAAGACATTGGGTTCTCCAAAAGGTGGGGAATCGGTGGGGCTCAGTGGGGGGGGGGGGCGGCCCGCCCCCGCGGCCGCCGCGGGGCGGGGGGGGGGGGTGGGCGGGCGGGGCGGGGGGGGCGCGGGCCGCGGCAGGCGGCGGCGGGCGGGGGGCG
>NZ_JAJOHP010000132.1:0-3456 GCF_021109375.1 Arthrobacter sp. AK01 | reverse complement strand
CCCCCCCCGCCCCCCCGCCCCCCCCCCCGCCCCCCCCACCCCCCCCCCAACCCCCCCCCCCCCCCGCGCGCCCCCCCCGCCCCCCCCCCGGGGGCCCCCCTTTCGTGCTCCAGGGCTAGAGGGCCGGGTCCAGTTCCGGCCGGTGGTGGGTCATGCTGATCAACCTTCCGTGGGCGCCGAACGTGAAGTGCACTGGTTGCGTGCCTGACTCGTCCCAGCCGAACAAGCTGCCGTGGGAACGGATGGCATTGACGTCGCGGTGGTCGGCAATCGTGACGGAACCGCATGGAATAACCTTTTCGCGCCAGGTGAAGACGAAAATTCCCGGGCGGACCTGGAACACAGTGTTTGAATCGGTATCTGCCAGGCCCCGCTCAGGCCCGGCGAGGCACTGCCACGTGTACCAGGTGGGGCTGAGGTAGATGTGCTCGTAGGCGTGCGACTCGCTGTAAACCCACTCAACACGCCGTCCAATGAGTCCGGTGCTCTCGGCAATGGCTGCTCCGGCGGCGAAACCGTCCAGGGTGCCAGGCCGGAAATCGTGCTGGACTGCCACGCGGGACGGGGTCGGCTTTCCAAGCGTTGCGCCGATGTACAGCGCCGTTCCATTCGTGAGGTCCAAGACCAGGGAAATGGCGAGGTCCGGCTCCACGACGCTGTGCCACTGGGCGTAGTAGAGCTGCCCGGCCACGAGGAAAGCCTCGTAGGGAGCTGTTCCTGCCTGCCCGGCAGCTGCCCATTGCACTTCTTCGTCGTCGAAGCTGAACGTCATGGGGCCGCCATCGCCGCGGACCCGGAATTGTTGTCCCGCGAGGTCGTGCACTGTTGGGGCCTTGTTGGCATCGAAGCCAGGCGCAAGTCCTTCCAGGGGCAACCAGTTGGAGGTGTCAAGAAGATTCAGGCTCATGGGTTCCTTCTCGTACTCGAAGAGGGACAGGACGGGTGTCCTGCCCTTACTTGAGTATTCAGTTCCCGTTGCTGCCGGTCTTGTGCTGTGAAGCACGTTGTTTGACCCGTAAGGAAAGGTTAGGCGAGCTGGCCTTCGATGCGGGCGGCGCTGGCAGCCAGTGCCTTGCCTACGGCGTCGGCGTCCTGGTCCAGGCGGATATAGACGACGGCGATCGCTGCCGGCCGTCCGCCCGGAACCTTGATGGGGGCAGCAATGGAGGACAGTCCGGCGATGACCTCGTCATGGCTGGTGGCGTAGCCGAGGCGGCGGGCTTCGTCGGCTTCGGGGCGGTAAGGGTTGCCGGCGCCCACCTGCTGCCAGCGCTCCTCGGTCATGGTTGACTGGATGGCTATTCCGGGAGCGCCGGTACTGACTGGGTGGCGGCTGCCGGGGTGCTGGGCGAGGGCGGCGCCGGAGTGCCGTGGCTCGACGGTGACCAGGGTGACGCATTCCTGGTGGTCCCACACGGCGACGAAGGCCGTCATGTGGAGGGTGTTGGCAAGTTGCGTCAGTTCGGGAAGGGCCGCGGTTTGAAGGTTCCGTGAGACGCCGCTGGCCAGGACCGCCAGGCCGGGGCCGGGCTGCACGCGTCCGGAGTCGTCACGCACCAGCAGAGAGTGGTCCTCCAGGGTCCTGAGGATCCGATAGGCGACGGACCTGTGCACCCCCAACGCCTCCGTGAGCTCTGCGATGGTGAGGGGCCGCTCGGCCGCGGCGAGGATTTCCAGCGCGCGGATTCCCCGTGAGAGCGTTTGCGACGGCGGCACCTGGGTTGTTGGTTCCGGTGGACCCTTGACGTCGCTGCGGGGATTCATGCGAACCATCCTATGTTGAAGGAACCTTCCAAGGGTCTGTGCTTTGGGTCACAGGCTGTAGTATTATTTCCTAACTGACCGTTCTGTCGGTTAATGCACGTCAAGCGCCGACCAGTCACTCTCACCCCATGGAGTTCCAATGACCGCAACTTCCACTGTCGACTCTCCGTCAGGACCCAGCAGCAAGCGTGAAGAGCGCCGGGTTCTGGCCGGGACACTGGTGGGCACCACCATTGAGTGGTACGACTTCTTCATCTTTGCCCAGCTCACGGCCACGCTCTTGGCGCCGCTGTTCCTATCTCCCTTGGAGAAGTCCAACCCGGGCGTTGCGCAGCTCTTGTCGTTCGCCACGATCGGTATCAGCTTCTTGTTCCGTCCCCTCGGGGCCTTTGTTGCCGGGCACCTCGGCGACAGGATGGGCCGCAAGGCCGTCCTGGTCATGACGCTGGTCATGATGGGCGCAGCTACGGCGCTCATTGGCTTGCTGCCCACGTACGCAACCATCGGTGTTTGGGCTCCGGTCCTGCTGATCACCCTGCGTGTGGTCCAGGGCTTCTCGGCGGGCGGTGAGTGGGGCGGTGCCGCACTCATGGCAGTGGAGCACGCGCCCATCAAGAAGCGCGGACTCTTCGGCGCCTACCCGCAGATCGGTGTGCCGATCGGCATGATCCTGGCCACCGGCCTGCTGTTCCTCCTCCAGTCGGGCATGTCCAAGGAAGACTTTGCGGCTTGGGGCTGGCGGGTGCCGTTCCTGCTGTCCGTGGTCCTTATTGTGGTGGGCTACCTCATCCGGCGTGCCGTTGGCGAAAGCCCTGTGTTCAAGGAAATTGCCCTGCGCAAGGCCGAAAGCAAGGCGCCCCTTGGAGACCTCTTCCGCAAGAATAAGAAGGAAGTTGTCCTCGCTGCACTGATCTTCATCGCCAACAACGCAGCCGGTTACCTACTGATTGCCTTCTTCATCTCCTACGCCACCAGGACATTGAAGATGCCCACTCCGCAGGTGCTGCTGGCCACGACCGTCGCCTCATTTGGCTGGCTCATTTTCACCATGGTGGGCGGCTGGCTCTCCGACAAGATCGGGCGCGTCAAGACATTCCTGATCGGGTACGGCTTGGTCTTCGCCTGGATGATTCCCATGTTCGTACTCATTGATTCCAAGGACATCGTGCTCTACGGAACCGCCCTGTTCGTCCTGACGATCGGCCTGGGCCTGTCCTACGGCCCTATGTCCGCGATGTATGCGGAGATGTTCCCCGCTCAGGTCCGCTACTCCGGAATCTCCATTGGGTACGCCTTGGGAGCAATCCTGGGCGGCGCCTTCGCACCGCTCATCGCCCAGGCGCTCCTGGACACCACCAAGTGGTCAGGCTCTGTTGGCATCTACATCATGGTCCTCTGCGTAATCTCCGCAATTGGCGTGATCCTCGCCAAGGAGACCCGCGGCCGGCCCCTGGGGTACAGCGTCCATCACTAGATCGGGGCATAGGAAAGGGGGGGGGGGGGGGGGGGGCCCCCCCCCCCCCCCCGGGGGGGGGGGGGGGTTGTGGGGGGGGCCGAGGGGGGGGGGGGGGGGGGGGGGGGGGGGGGGGGGGGGCGGGGGCGGGGCGGGGGGGGGGGGGGGGGGGGGGGGGGGGGGGGGGGGGGGGGGGGGGGGGGGGGGGGGGGGGGGGGGGGGGGGGGGGGGGGGGGGGG
>NZ_JAJOHP010000131.1:0-3932 GCF_021109375.1 Arthrobacter sp. AK01 | reverse complement strand
GTGGGAGCGCACGATCACGATCCCGGAGGCATCTGCTGCCGGCGAATGGCACGTGACGTTGTATCCGCTTGGAGATGTTGTAGATAACTCGGGTGGGGGCTTCCAAACCCTTGCGGTCCTGAATGTTGCGGGCGGACCCTCTGACCTGAGTGCGCCGGTGTTGGTGAGTTCGTCAGTGAGTAAGACGTCATTTAACCTGGCTGAGGGGCCTGCGGTGGTGACTGTTTCTGTACGTGTCACGGACCAAACGGGCGCGACTGCTCCTGTTGTTATCGCCAGTCATCAAGGAACGGGTCAGACTCAAGGGTTTGGGTCAATGTCTTTGGTCTCGGGGGATGCTCGAGATGGAGTGTGGGAGCGCACGATCACGATCCCGGAGGCATCTGCTGCCGGCGAATGGCACGTGACGTTGTATCCGCTTGGAGATGTTGTAGATAACTCGGGTGGGGGCTTCCAAACCCTCGCCGTCCTGAATATTCTGCGTCAGACTCAAGTCTCCCCCGTGACTCCGGCTGCTGTTGTCTTTACGGATAAGGACGGCACGAAGGACGACGTTTATGTTGTTCCGGCCACGGCCGGTGTTGAGTACCTGGTCGGAGGCAAGGTTGTCGCTGCTGGGACGTACCCGGGCATCGGGACGGTGACGGTCACGGCGAGGGCGACGACGGATCATGTGCTTGCCACGGGTGCGATTGCGTCCTGGTCTGGGACGTTCAAGGCGACTCCCTTTGCCGTGACTCCTGCCGCTGTTGTCTTTACGGATAGGGACGGGACGAAGGATGACGTCTATGTTGTCCCTGCCACGACCGGTGTTGAGTACCTGGTCGGTGGCAAGGTTGTTGCTGCCGGGACGTACCCGGGAACGGGCACGGTGACGGTCACAGCACGGGCGAAGGCGGATTATGTGCTGGCTTCCGGTGCGACCGCGTCCTGGTCTGCCACGTTCAAGGCGACCCCGTTTGTCGTCACTCCCGCAGCCGTAACCTTCACAGACAAGGACGGCGCGAAGGACGATGTCTATGTTGTCCCTGCCACGACCGGTGTTGAGTACCTGGTCGGCGGCAAGGTCGTAGCGGCCGGGACGTACCCGGGAACGGGCACGGTGACGGTCACTGCGAAGGCCAAGACGGATTATGTCCTGGCCGCCGGTGCCACCGCATCTTGGTCGGCAGCGTTCACGTCCACCTCCGCAGTGTCGTTCACGGATGTGGCCCCGGGTGCGCAGTTCCATGCTGAGATTTCGTGGTTGGCATCGCAGGGGATTTCGACGGGGTGGGTGGAGGCGAATGGGTCCCGGACGTTCCGTCCGTTGCAGGCTGTGAACCGGGATGCGATGGCTGCGTTTATGTATCGGTTGGCTGGTTCGCCGGCGTTCCAGGCTCCTGCGAAGTCACCGTTCGCTGACGTGACGCCGAGTACGCAGTTCTACAAGGAAATCACGTGGCTTGCGTCCCAGGGGATCTCGACTGGTTGGGTTGAGGCTAATGGTTCGAAGACGTTCCGGCCGGTGCAGCCGGTGAACAGGGATGCGATGGCTGCGTTCATGTACCGGTTCGCGGGTAAGCCTGCCGTCACGTCGTCTGCTTCGTTTGCGGATGTTCCGACTGGGGCCCAGTTCCAGAAGGAGATCAGCTGGTTGGCCGGGGCAGGGATTTCCACGGGCTGGACCGAAGCCAATGGGGCCAAGACGTACCGGCCGCTCCAGCCAGTGAACCGCGACGCCATGGCCGCCTTCATGTTCCGCTACAACCGATAACAAGGCTAATAGCCCGGAGAAATTTTGGGGTCGTTAGTGCCTAGACTCAAGCTCACAAATTACAGATGCTAAATAATTTGCCGAAGTGGCTGGCAATTCGTGGCTTTGAATGGAGTAAGTATGAAAAGTGCCATCCGGTCTTCACTCAAGTGTCTTATACTATTATCAATTCTCTTGAGCCTAGTCACAGGAACGGTGCCAAGTGCGGAAGCCCTTGAATCAAGTCAGGGAACGATATCCGGGAAGCTTATAGACACTTCCGTCGAAGATTTTACCGAATTGACAATACAGGCATATCCCGTAAATGGGCGTGGCGGGGCGGGTTCGGCCAAGCCGAGATATGACGGCTCATTTACTCTCCTGAACTTGATGTCAGGGGAATATCAGATTCACATCGTTTCGTATACCGGCCAAATCCTCGCGCAGTGGTACGGTGGCGACGGTCATCAGTCTAGTGCCGAGCGAATCATTCTTGCGCCAAAGCAAAACTTAATCCTTTCCGACTTTTCCTTGGTAAAGGGCGCGGAAGTGAGGGGTAAAGTTGGATTGCCTGCGGGCATCGACGCAACCAAAGCCCATGTCTCTATCACCGGTGACGACTCCGGACCTGGGCCTTGGTATCTTCATGAAGAATATCTCAAGAGTGACGGCAGCTATTCAGTTAAGGACATCTACCCTGGCAAATATTGGATCCGCTTCGAAAGCGGCTCGTCTGGTGCCTTAGGTGAGCCCTATCCGTTTAGCGAGTCCTGGAGGTCAAGCCTCGTAGTCTTGGAGGATGGGCAAGAGCTAGAGGTTAACGTCGACTTGGAGCTTCCATCATCCATATCAGGCAAGCTCATTGCAGCGCCCGGTGTTAGCGTTTCAGGATTCTATGCGCAGGTACATCGCTTAGGCGAAGCGGGCGTAACGTCGAGTGGTGAGGTGAATGACGACGGTAGTTATTCAATCGGGGGACTGCGTGCCGGCGATTACGAGGTTCACTTTACGGACTACGATCGAACCAACTTTTTCGTGGACCGCTGGTACGGGGGAGCAGGCAACCGGGAGAATACTCAGTATGTTTCTGTTGGTACTAATCAGAATAAGCGGCTGGATAACACCACTATTACGTTAGGCGGCAGTGTTCGGGGAACCATCTTGAGTTCCGAGGTCAGAGGGTATGCAAATGTAGAGGTGAGCCTCCTAACGACCGACGGCAAGGTGGTGGTTGCCGAAGTGGCGGATGAAAGTGGTAGTTATGTCGTTCCGGGCGTCCCCCCGGGGGGCTTACAGGATTTCATTCAATGAGATAACAGAAATTTCTACCGAAAAACAGTTCTATCCCGACATTCCCGAATCGAGAGGAATCGACGCGGCTGCAGAAGTTCGGGTAAGTGAAGGCTCCTACACTTCTGGAATTGATGCAAACTTGGTTCAAGGTGGCTCAATTGAGGGTCTGTTACTCGACTCGAGTGGCAAGCCTCTTAGCAAAACCGTAGTAGTGGCGACTGACCCCATGGGCGAGCTTGTGTCACGGGAGACCACGACAAGTGATGAGGGTAAGTTCTGGATTGGAGGACTGTCCTCGGGGCGATACTTCATCACCGCCCGTCCTAATACAGCCTCGGCTCTGCACTACCCTGGCGTCAAAAACATCAAAGAAGCGCAAAGCATCCATGTCCTTTCGGGCAAATCCGCCGGCATAGGGACACTGACGTACCAGCAAAGTGTCATTCCCGCAGCAGTCACGTTTACCGATGAGGACGGCACGAAGGATGACGTTTTTGTTGTTCCGTCCACGGCCGGTGTTGAGTACGTGGTCGGTGGGAAGGTCGTCGCGGCCGGGTCGTACCCGGGCACGGGGACAGTCACAGTGTCGGCTCGCGCGAAGACGGACTATGTTCTTTCTGCTGGTGCCACCGCTTCCTGGTCTGCGACGTTCAAGGCAACCCCGTTTGTCGTGACTCCTGCAGCCGTGGTGTTTACGGATAAGGACGGCACGAAGGACGACGTTTATGTCGTCCCCTCGACGGCTGGTGTTGAGTATTTGGTCGGTGGGAAAGTTGTTGCTGCCGGAGCGTATCCGGGTGCCGGGACGGTGACGGTCACAGCACGGGCGACGACGGATTATGTTCTTGCCACGGGTGCGACCGCGTCTTGGTCCGGGACGTTCAAGGCAACCCCGTTCGTGGTG
>NZ_JAJOHP010000130.1:0-4415 GCF_021109375.1 Arthrobacter sp. AK01 | reverse complement strand
CCCACCGCCCCCCCCCCCCCCGGCCGCCACCTCCACTCACCACCACTCCCCCGCCCGCCCCCCCCCGGCCGGGCCCCCCGCCCCCCCCCCCCCCAAGGCTCAGTGATTGTATGGTCAGGACGTCCGGCCGGACCGTGCCGGGCGCCGGTACCTGAAGTAGAAGTAGGCGTAGCAAGCCCCCACAAAGGGGACGCCGAAGTACAGCGCGGCAATCTGATGTGGGTCAAACGCAATGCCCACCAATGAAATCAGGCAGAGAGCGAAGGCCAGAATCGGGACCAGCGGGAAGAACGGCGCCTTGTAAGCAAGATCCTTCACCCGCCCGCCGTTCCGCACGAAGGCCCGGCGGTGGAAGAAGTGGGACGCTGTGATGGACATCCACACGCCAACAACTGCGAAACCGGCCACGGAGACCAAGGCCAGGTACACCGTTTCAGGGGCAACCACGCTGCTGATCAGCGATGCGATGCCGCCAACCATGCTGACCGAAAGGGCTATGAGCGGTATACCCCGGCGGGTGAGCTTCTTCAGGGCCTTGGGCGCATGCCCCTCATCAGCCAGGGAGTAGAGCATACGGGCACAGGAGAACAGTCCGCTGTTTCCGGCCGACAGCAGCGCCGTGATGATGACGAAGTTCATGATGTCAGCGGCGTAGGGAATTCCGACGGAGGAGAACACCGTCACGAAAGGACTCTCGTCCAGTCCCACTTGGTCATACGGGACGGTTGCGGCAATGACTGCGATAGCACCAACAAAGAAGATCAGCAGCCGGATGACGGTGCTGCGCATGGCCTTCGGGATGTTCTTTGCAGGATCAGTGGTCTCCCCCGCGGCCACGCCGATGAGTTCCGATCCGGAGAAGGCATAGAAGACCGCCAAGGCCGTTACCAGGACTCCGGTAAAGCCGTTGGGGAACAATCCCCCGGCGGTGTTGAAGTTCTCAAAGAGGAACGGATGGTTGCCGGACTCAGAGAGTGGGTGGAATCCGAAGAGGGCTGCGCCGCCCAGCACGATCAGGGCAATGATCGCACCCACCTTGATGATGGAGAACCAGAACTCCGATTCCCCGAAGAACTTGGAGGACACGGCATTGAATCCGAACAGGATGGCGGCGAACACAAGGCACCACACCCATACCTCGACCTCAGGAAACCAGCGCTGCATGAGGAGCCCTGATGCCGTGAATTCCGAGCCGATAGCCACTGCCCAACACAGCCAGTACAGCCAGGCTGTGGCGAAGCCCGTAGCTGGGCCGATAGATCGGGACGCGTAAATGTGGAAAGCACCTGATACGGGATAGGCGATGGCCAACTCGCCAAGGCAGGCCATCACGAGGTACACCACGAAGGCGCCCACAAGGTAGGCAATCACAGCCCCGAGCGGACCGGCCTGGGAGATCGTGTAGCCGGAACTCAGGAACAGCCCGGATCCAATGACACCTCCCATCGCGATCATGATGAGGTGCCGTGGACCCATTGATCGGCGCAGTCCGGTTTCGGCAGGGGCGGGAGCGGCCTGGGGTTGATGGTCCAGTTGCAGGGGTGCTGAAGATTCCATGTGGTGTCTCCGGTTTTTTGTGGCAGATGCGAACGGTACGCCTTATGAAGTCCGGGGCTGGGGGCGGGAAGGGCGTCTGTAGTGATGAAGGTAACACAAAAGGAGCCTGTGTGGTCATTAAAAACATTTGTTAATGCGTATAGCGCACATGTTTGAGGTGACTGAGAGTCAGAACGGCCGTCGAATGGTCAGAATGCCCACTCTTTGAGGCGATTCAGCATGCCCCGACGGACACCGGGGGGCCACAGGATTGAACCATCACCCCCCACTTACCTGAGGAGCACCATGAAAACCTACGACCTCGCGCTGATCGGCTTTGGCGGCGTCAACCGGACTCTCGCCGACATCATCGCAACACGGGGAGATGCCCTCCGCTCGGAGTTGGGTTTCGGCCTGAGGGTTGTGGCCATCACCGATCTCAGGCTCGGTTCCCTGGTCCAAGCCGAAGGCATCGATCTTCACATGGCACTGAACCTTGGCGCTGGCGAGACGTTTGCAGAGCATGGCGGCTCCTTGGACACCAACAACGAAGCTGTGATCCGTTCCTGCACTGCTGACATCGTCTGCGAAGCAACCTTCACCAATCCCGACGACGGCGAGCCCGCCGTCTCGCACGTCCGATGGGCCCTGGAATCGGGCAAGAGCGTCTGCACCACAAATAAGGGACCCGTGGCACTGCGGGGCGCTGAACTGGCCGCGTTGGCCGAGAGCAATGGCGTTCACTTCGAGTTCGAAGGCGCCGTCATGAGCGGCACCCCCGTGATCCGCCTTGCCAAAAAGATGTTCGCCGGCCTGAAGATCGATGGCTTCGAAGGAATCCTGAACGGCACCAGCAACTACGTGCTGGGGCGCATGGAATCCGGCCTGGACCTGGACGCCGCCATTCGGGAAGCCCAGGACCTGGGGTATGCGGAAGCAAACCCTGCCGCTGACATTGAGGGCTATGACGTTCGACTCAAAGTGCTCATCCTGGCCAATCAACTCCTTGAGGCAGGCATTTCCTTGCAGGACGTCTCATGTGAGGGCATCTCCTCCTTGACCCGTGACGACATCGAAGACGCTGCCCGCCAAGGCCTGCGCTGGAAGCTCATCGGCTCAGCGACGAGGTCTGCCAACGGGGCGGTAACAGCCAGCGTGAAGCCCGTGGCGGTGCCCCTGGCCCACGGATTGGCTGGAATCTCCGGCGCCACCAACGCCGTTTCGTTCAGCACAGATCTCCTGGGCCCCGTGACGGTTTCCGGGCCCGGCGCCGGACGCGTCGAGACGGCCTACGCCCTGCTCTCAGACATCATCGCCATGCACGCCACCTCGGAGGTTCCCTCCCATGCCTAAGACCGCACCCAGCGTCCCCGAAGCATCAGTCCTGCCGATGTTCCAGAACGTCACCAGCCCGTACGACCAGCGGGTGGTGGGCGCCGTTCCGCTGACCGATGCCACCGCCGTCGAGAGTGTCCTGAATGCTGCCCGCACGGGAGCCAAAGTGGCAGCGGGTCTCTCCCGGGACGCGCGGGGAAAGATCCTCGACAGGGCAGCCACCCTGGTGGAAGACCGGCGCGATCTCTTTGCCGAAACCATCGTCGCTGAAGCTGGCAAGACCGTGAGGCAGGCCCGTAAAGAGGTCCTGCGTGCCATCAATACGCTGCGGCTTTCAGCGGCAGAAACCCGCCGCAACGCCGGTGAAGTCATTCCCTTTGACGCCTACGAAGGCTCCGAGGACCGGCTGGGCTGGTTCTCCCGTGAACCGCTGGGCATCATCCTGGCAATCACGCCCTTCAACGATCCCCTCAACCTGGTAGCCCACAAGGTGGGACCGGCCATTGCAGGCGGAAACGCCGTTATCCTCAAACCGTCGGCCCTCACTCCCCTCTCCGCGCAGCTTCTCACCGAGGCACTCCTGGAGGCCGGACTCCCCCAGGACGTCCTCACGGTGGTCCATGGAGACCGCGGGATTGCCCGGGAAATCATCGCTGCGAGGGACGTCCGGATGGTGTCGTTCACCGGCGGGTTCGCCACCGGAGAGGACATCGCCTCAACAGCCGGGCTGAAGAAGCTCTCCATGGACCTGGGCGGAAACGCGCCAGTCATCATCATGGCTGACGCCAACCTCCAGGAAGCCGTGGCTTCCTGCGTTTCCGGCGCATTCTGGGCAGCAGGCCAAAACTGCGTGGGTGTTCAACGAATCCTCGTCGACAAGTCCATCTACGTCGAATTCCGGGAGCTCTTCCTCGCCGCGACCAACAAACTGGTAGTTGGCGACCCCTCCGACGAACTGACGGACGTGGGGCCCATGATCACCTCGCGGTCCCTGGAAGATGTCCGGACCAAAGTCCACGAGGCGGTGGAGCACGGTGCAGTTGTTCTGACAGGAAACCAAGCTGCCGGGAACATCCTCCACCCCACGGTTCTTGAAGACGTTCCGGAGGACAGCCGCTTGTGGTCCGAGGAAGTGTTCGGCCCGCTGGTGATGCTCCGCCCTGTGGACTCCCTGGAGGAAGCGATCGGGATTGCCAACTCCATCGAGTTCAGTCTCCATGCCGGGATCTTCACCGCCTCCCTTGGCGATGCGATGAAAGCAGCCAAGGAAATCCAGGCCGGGGGTGTCATGATCAACGACTCATCGGACTACCGGTTCGACGGCATGCCTTTCGGCGGATTCAAATACGGAAGCCTGGGCCGTGAAGGCGTTCACTTCGCCTACGAGGAAATGACCCAGCCCAAAGTCATCTGCATCAAGAACTGATGGCCTGGTGGGGGGGGTGGGGCCCCCAGCCCCCCCCCCCCCCCCCCCGGGCCCAGCCCCGTGGCCCAAAGGCCGGCCCCCCCCAAGCCGGTAGGCCGCGAAAAAAATAACACGGGGG
>NZ_JAJOHP010000013.1:0-86133 GCF_021109375.1 Arthrobacter sp. AK01 | reverse complement strand
TTGTCTCCACCCCAACTCCCCCCCCCGCGCCGGTTTTTTTTTCCCACACACCCCCCCCATGCTTTGCTCGCGCAGCGCGACAAAAAATGCGGTGCGCGGGCGGGGGCCCCCGCCCCTTCAACCCTTTGCCGGCGGGCTGGTTCTTGTGGATAAAACCCTAGGACGGAATGGCCAGGAACTCTCGGGCAGCCGTCACCAGGGCTTCCGTCCCTCGCGTCAGCGTTGGCTGGATAACTGGTGCAAAGTATGGCGAGTGATTCGACGGAATGTCCTCGGGAAGGCGACCTGTTGCGGCGAATTCCTTGAACAAGGAAGGCTCAGAGCCACCCAGGAACCAGAACACCAGCGGAGCACCGGCAGCGGTGGCCAAGACTCCCACGTCCTCGCTCCCGGACACCGGTCCGGGGTCGATAATCTGTGTTTCGCCAAACTTTGCCTTGAAGGCTGCGGACACCTTCCCGGTGGCATCTTCGTCGTTGACTGTCAGTGGGAACCGTTCTTCGAAATGAACTTCCGGTTCCTTGGGAGCACCTGAAGCTGTGGCTTCCCCCTTGGCAATGCGTTCAATTGAACCGAGGATCTTATCCCTGGTGGCGTCACTGAAGGTACGGACGCTGAGGCCCAGAGTTGCCGTTTCCGGGATGATGTTATTCTTTGTCCCTGAGTGAATCTGCCCAACGGTCACCACCGCGGAGTCGCTGGCTGCGAGTTCACGTGAGACGATGCCCTGCAACCTGACAGTGGTTGCAGCAGCCATCAATACTGGATCAATAGTGGTCTCCGGGCGCGATCCGTGCCCCCCTCGTCCATGCAAAGTGATGTTGAGGGAATCGGCGGACGCCATGGTGACGCCGGTACGCATGCCGAACCATCCGGCAGGGAAAGGGGCCACGTGCTGGCCTAGGACGACGTCGGGTTTCGGCACCACGTCATACAACCCAGCGGCAACCATGGTTTCCGCCCCGCCGCCCCATTCTTCTGCCGGCTGGAAGAGGGCTATCAGGGTGCCTTGCCACTCATCACGCTGCGCGGCCAGGACCTCCACCGCGCCAACAAGGCAACTCACATGCACGTCATGGCCACAAGCGTGCATGACCGGCATGTCCCTGCCCTCATGATCAACACCCACAGCCGTGCTCGCATAGTCCAAACCCGTTGCTTCCTTGACCGGCAACGCATCCATGTCTGCCCTGAGCATCACCACCGGTCCGGGTCCATTCTCCAGAACACCAACAACCCCGGTCTTTCCGATATTGCGGTGAACCGTGAATCCGAGGTCTTCAAGATAACCCGCGGCGATCCCGGCGGTTCGGGTCTCTTGGAACGACAACTCCGGATGGGCGTGCAGGTCCTTGTAGAGCTTTTCGAGGTCAATGGTCATGAGTCTGCCCTTTTCGTTCGACGCCTAGATCTGGTCAGTGTATCCAGCCCAAAGCTGCAAAGGCTGGGAAGCCCCGGCACACTGGATGGCATGAGGGATTCAGAACCAGTCACCACTCAGCAATCCACCGTGGAGGAGTGGACCAAGGCCTTGGCGGAAGCAACCGGTTCGCCGGGCGGGGGTGCCGGGACCGGCGTCATGCTCTCCATCGCGGCCTCGCTGACGTCCATGGTCGCCGGATACACCCAGGCGGAGGAGGCCCAGCATGAACAGCTCGGTGACATCCACGCCCGGGCCCATGCACTTCGCCAAGCTGCGCTTCAATTAGCCGACGACGACGCGTCCGCCTCCAACGCTTTCGGCGCCGCCTTCCGCCTCGACCCCGGTCCGGAACGCGACGCCGCGATTCATCAGGCCTCCGTCGATGCTGCCGAGGCTTCAGGCGTCCTGGGGAAGCGAGCCATCGAGGCCATCGAAGACCTGGGCTGGCTCGCTTCCAAAGGGAACCCGGCGCTGATCGCCGATGTCGTTGTGGGCTTTGGAGCCCTCCGTGCAGCCATAGCCGGAGCCAGAACCAACGTGAGCTTCGACCTCGCGTCCTTGACCTCGGCCGGCACCACGCTCCAGGAAGTTGGGGAACAGCATCCAGAGCTTTGGAATACGGTGACCCGACTCAGTGACGCCCTCGACAGAATCGACGAACTCACCGCTGGAGTCGACCCAAAAGCGGCGCCGACCGAAGCTGTCTAGCTTCAGTCGGCACCGCTTTGACTACACCACTGGGTTTACTACTGCGCCTTCGGCACACGCCGAAGTACGACGGCGGCGAGTACTGCCGCGCCTGCCATCAGGACCAGCCCAATCGCCGCAGTGATGTGGACACCGGACTCGAAAGCTGTCCGGGCGGCATGTGTCAGCGCCTCCGACAACGGGGCCGGAAGGGCGGCCGCCGCATCAACAGCGCCGGCGAGCGTTTCGCCGGAGTTCCCGGCAGCTTGCTCGGAGATGCCGTCCGGAATGATCAGGTTGTGCTGGTAGGAAGCCGTAAGGATGGAGCCGAGCACGGCCGTTCCCAGGAGCGACCCCAGTTCGTAGCCGGTTTCGGAGATGGCCGAGGCCGCTCCGGATTTATCTGCCGGCACCGAGGCCAGGATGAGGTCGTTGGAGATGGTCTCCGCGGCACCCACACCCACCGCAAGCACGGTCAGTGCTGAGAGCAGGAATACGGGTCCACTGCCGTGGTCGCCCACCACCACTACCAGGTAACCCACTGCGCTCAAGGTCAGCCCGGCCGCCACCACGAATCCGGGCCGCACACGCTTCACCAGAGGCACCACCAGGAGCCCGGCAATGACTGTGGCCAGGAGCGCGGGAATCATCGCGATGCCCGCCTCCATGGGGGACTGCCCCTCCACCAACTGCAGGTGCTGGGCGAAGAAGTAGATAAAACCCGTCATGGAGAAGAGGGACAGCACGTTGGCCACGATGGCCGTGCTGAACACCTTGTTCCTGAACAATGCGACATCCAGCATGGGGTTCTCGATCCGCTGCTGGCGGCGAACGAAGAGAATGCCCATCACCACGCCGAAGCCCATGAAGGCTGCCGCGGATGCCCCGAAGCCATGCACTGCGAATTCCTTGATGCCGTAAACAAAAGGAGCCATGGTGACCACAGACAGGACGATGCTGGGCACGTCCACACGTCCCGGATTGGAGTCCTTGGACTCGGGAATCAGGACCCGGCCGAAAGCCAGGAGCGGCAGGAGCAGGAAAGCTGCCACCAGGAAGACGGCACCCCACCAGAAGTGTTCCACCAGCCAGCCGCCAAAGATCGGGCCGAGGGCTGCGCCACCGGAGAAACCGGCAGCCCAGACGGCGATCGCAAGCCGGCGGCGGTTGGGGTCGGTAAAGATGTTCCGGATCAGGGAAAGCGTGGACGGCATCAGCATGGCGCCGAAGACGCCGAGGCCGGCGCGTCCGGCAATGAGCCACTCCGCGGAAGGTGCGAAGGCTGTAGCAGCCGACACCGCAGCGAAGCCTGTGCTGCCGACCAGCAGCAGCCGCCGTCGTCCGATCCTGTCGCCCAGGTTACCCATGGAAACGAGAAGCGCCGCGAGGACCAGCGGGTAGGCGTCAACAATCCATAGGAGTTGAACGCCGCCCACGTCCAGGGAGCGGGCGATCTCGGGCAGGGCAAAGGTGAGCGCGGTGTTGTCGACGGCCACCAGCAGCACCGGGAACATCAGGAGCGCCAGTGCCGTCCAATCGCGCCACGGTGCTGCCTGGCCCATATCGGGACGAGCGGAGCGGGGTGCTTGGGTTGAGGACGGCGAGAACATGTCACTTACTATACCGTCCAGACGGTACAGTTTCAAATGGAACCCCAACAAGCCTTTAGGGAATGATGTACTCATGCCACGAAAACCAGTTGCCCGGGATGCCGTCCTGGATGCCTACGAAGCCCTCCTCATAGAGGTAGGGGAACGGGCTGCCACGCTCGACGCCGTCGCCAAGCGGGCCGGGGTCTCCAAGGGTGGGCTGCTGTACCACTTCCCCAACAAGGAATCGCTGATCAGTGCCTTGCTGGAACGACTGGACCAACTGGCTGAACAGGACATTGAGCGGATGAGGGCCGCGCCGGACGGTGCTGCCGCGTACTTCATCCGGACGTCCCTGTGGGCCGGGACTCCGATGGACCGTGCGTTTGTGGCCGCGACCCGCCTGGCCGAGGTTGCCCATGAAGAAACCCGCCGCAGGTTTGCCGGAATCCAAAAGCAATGGCTCGATGTCCTGGCCAAGGATGTGGGACCCGAGGTCGCCAAGGCCGTCAGTTACATGGGTGACGGGCTGTATTTCAACGCAATGTTCGAAGGCGGCCAGGACGACGGCAACGCAGGCCGGGAGGCCGACGTCGAAATCCTGTTGGGAGTCCTGGACCGGCTGCGGAAGTAGCACGTCGCCCATTTGCGGCGGCGACCGCCACGTAGGACAATTAACCCTTGTGGCCTGCCCTGACTGAGGTCGCGTACAACTGAACATGCCTATGATCTGCGGCGGGAGAGTCCTGCAAGCATGTGGTGCAGGCGCCGTAGGAGCAAACCCTCCCCAGGAATCTCTCAGGCCCACGCACCGCCGCGGCAAGGCAACTCTGGAAAGCAGCAGGCGCTCAGCCCACCTTCGGGCCAATGGGCGCTGTGCTCACCGACGGTGCAAGCGATGGTTGTCCCAACAACCCGCGGAAACTCTCAGGTCCAATACAGAGCGGGGAGGAACCCGAGCCGCTGTGGCGTACCCAAACGCCGCCCAAGTATTGGAGTTCCTTCGTGACGGTTAGTTCTGCCTCCACCACCTTCGTCGATCGGCATATCGGCGCACGCCGCCAGGCCGACATTGAGACCATGCTCAAGTCCGTCGGCTACGACACCGTTGATTCGCTGGTCGACACCGCCGTTCCGAACGACATCCGCCAGGACGTCGCCCTCACACTGCAAAACGCGCTGAGTGAAGTGGAGGTCCTGGCAGAGCTGCGCAAACTTGCGTCCAAGAACAAGACCGCTGTCCAGATGATCGGCCAGGGCTACTACGACACCGTGACGCCGCCGGTGATCCGCCGCAACATCCTTGAATCCCCGGCCTGGTACACCGCCTACACCCCGTACCAGCCGGAAATCTCCCAGGGCCGCCTCGAAGCACTCTTGAACTTCCAGACCATGGTCCAGGACCTGGTTGGCCTGCCGATCGCCAACGCCTCCCTGCTGGATGAAGCAACGGCCGTGGCCGAGGCCGTCCTGATGATGCGCCGCGCCAACAAGAACAAGGCCGCCCAGGACGGCAAGACCGTTCTTGACGCCGACTGCCTGCCGCAGACCATCGCCATTGTGAAGGGCCGCGCCGAAGCCCTCGGCTTCGACGTTGAGGTCGCCGACCTCTCGCTCGGTCTCCCGGAAGGCGCCATCAACGGCGTCGTCCTGCAGCAGCCCGGCGTTTCGGGACGCGTGTTCGACCACTCTGCCGTCATTGCTGAAGCCAAGGAACGCGGCGCGCTGGTTACTGTTGCTGCCGACCTCCTGTCCCTGACGCTCATCACCCCTCCGGGTGAGCAGGGCGCCGATATCGCTGTTGGTTCCGCGCAGCGCTTGGGCGTTCCGCTGTTCTTCGGCGGCCCGCACGCCGCGTACATGGCCGTCCAGAAGGGCCTGGAGCGTTCCATGCCCGGCCGTCTGGTGGGCGTTTCCAAGGACGACGCCGGTGTCCCCGCCTACCGCTTGGCGCTGCAGACCCGCGAGCAGCACATCCGCCGCGAGAAGGCTACCTCCAACATCTGTACCGCCCAGGCACTCCTCGCCATCGTGGCCTCGATGTACGCCGTCTACCACGGCCCGGAAGGCCTGAAGGCGATCGCCGAGACCGCCCACGGCCACGCCCGGACCCTCGCAGCGTCGCTGAAGGCTGCCGGCGTCGAGGTCCTCCACGGTTCCTTCTTCGACACCATCACCGTCCGCGTCCCCGGCAAGGCTGCCGCGATCGTGGCCGCTGCGGAAGCGAAGGGCATCAACCTCCGCGGCGTTGACGCTGACACGGTGGGCATCTCGGTTGATGAGACCACGACGACGGCGGTTGTCGCCGACGTCGCGTCGGTCTTCGGCGCTTCGGTGCTTGAGTCCGCTGATGGCTTTGCGCTTGAGGGCTCTGTTGAGCGCACGAGCGACTTCATGCAGCACCCGGTGTTCAACACGCACCGCTCCGAAACCCAGCTCCTCCGCTACATCCGCAAGCTCTCTGACCGCGACCTCGCACTGGATCGCACCATGATCCCGCTGGGCTCGTGCACCATGAAGCTCAACGCCACCGCTGAGATGGAAGCCATTTCCTGGCCGGAGTTCGCTTCGATCCATCCGTTCGCCCCGGATTCCCAGACCGAAGGCTGGCGCGAACTCATCACCGACCTTGAGGCCCAGCTGACCGAGATCACTGGTTACGACCAGGTCTCCATCCAGCCGAACGCCGGCTCCCAGGGTGAGCTCGCCGGCCTCCTGGCCATCCGCGGCTACCACCTCTCCAACGGCGATGACCAGCGCAACGTATGCCTCATCCCCGCCTCGGCGCACGGCACCAACGCTGCCTCCGCAGTGCTCGCGGGCATGAAGGTAGTGGTTGTCGCCACCGCACCCGATGGCACCATCGACCACGTTGACCTCAAGAACAAGATCGAGGCCAACAGGGACGCCCTCTCGGCCATCATGATCACCTACCCGTCCACGCATGGTGTGTACGACGCCGACGTCCGCGAAGTCTGCGACGCCATCCATGAAGCCGGCGGCCAGGTGTACATCGACGGCGCCAACCTCAACGCACTCGTGGGCCTGGCCCAGCCGGGCAAGTTCGGCGGGGACGTTTCCCACTTGAACCTGCACAAGACCTTCTGCATCCCGCACGGCGGTGGCGGACCCGGCGTTGGCCCCGTAGCAGCCAAGGCACACCTCGCTCCGTTCATGCCGGGTGACGCCGCATCCTGGACCGAAGGCAACGACGTCCCGATTTCCGCGTCCCGTTTCGGTTCCGCCGGCGTCCTGCCGATTTCCTGGGCGTACGTGAAGCTGATGGGTGGCCAGGGCCTCACCGAAGCGACCAAGTCCGCGCTGCTGGCTGCGAACTACATCGCTTCGCGCCTCAACGACCACTTCCCGGTCCTCTACACCGGCGAAGGCGGACTCGTAGCGCACGAGTGCATCCTTGACCTGCGCGAACTGACGGCCAAGACCGGCGTCACGGCTGAAGACGTGGCCAAGCGCCTCATCGACTTCGGCTTCCACGCACCCACCCTCGCGTTCCCGGTTGCCGGCACGTTGATGGTGGAGCCCACCGAGTCCGAAGACCTCGTGGAGATCGACCGCTTCATCGAAGCCATGATCACCATCCGCAAGGAAATCGACCAGGTTGCCAACGGAGACTTCGCCGTTGAGAACTCGCCGCTGCGCAAGGCACCCCACACTGCTGCCGCCGTCGTAAGTTCTGATTGGGACCGCGCGTACCCGCGCGAGCAGGCCGCCTTCCCGGTCCACCACCTCAAGCAGGACAAGTACTTCCCGCCTGTCGGCCGCATCGATGGCGCAGCGGGAGACCGCAACCTGGTCTGCTCCTGCCCTCCGATCGAAGACTTCGAAAACTAAGGACTGGTCATGACTGAGAACTACACCGCTCTCTACGAAGAGCACAAGAAGCTCGGCGCGTCCTTCACCGACTTCGGTGGCTGGCAGATGCCGCTCAAGTACTCCTCCGAACTGGCCGAGCACCACGCAGTCCGCAAATCCGCCGGCCTGTTCGACCTCTCCCACATGGGCGAAGTCTGGGTCACCGGTCCGGAGGCTGCTGCGTTCCTCGACTTCGCCCTGGTGGGAAAGATCTCCGCCATGTCCGACGGCAAGGCCAAGTACTCGCTGATCTGCCAGGAAGACGGCGGCATCATCGATGACCTCATCACATACCGTCGCGGTTCCGAGAAGTTCCTGGTGGTTCCAAACGCGGGCAACGCTGCCGTTGTCGCCGAAGCCCTTCTGGAGCGAGCGGCCGGTTTCGACGTCGCGGTTGAGGACGCTTCGGCCGAAACTTCACTCATTGCAGTGCAGGGCCCGCTCGCCGAAGCCATCCTGCTGCGCTTGGTTCCGGCCGAACAGCACGCACTGGTCACCGAACTGAAGTACTACGCGGCAGTTGAAGTCCCGTTCACGTTCGACGGCGGCACTCAAGACCTGCTGTTGGCCCGCACCGGATACACCGGCGAAGACGGCTTCGAGATCTTCGTGGCGAACGATTCCGCCGCAGCCCTGTGGCAAGCCATCGCCGACGTTGCTGAGGAAGGCGAACTCACTCCCGCCGGCCTGGCTTCCCGTGACTCACTGCGTCTCGAAGCCGGCATGCCCCTCTACGGCAACGAGCTCTCCCGCGAAGGCAACCCCTTCGCTGCAGGGCTCGGCCCGGTGGTGGCGCTGTCCAAGGAAGGCGACTTCGTCGGCAAGGACGCACTCGCTGCCCTCAAGGCTGACGGGGCCGGTGCCACCAGCGGGCGCAAGCTCGTGGGCCTCAAGGGCTTGGGACGCCGCGCCGGACGCGGCCACTACCCGGTCCTCAAGGACGGTGCAGTGGTTGGCGAAGTGACCTCCGGCCAGCCCAGCCCCACGCTCGGCTACCCGGTAGCGTTGGCGTATGTCGACGTCGAGCACTCTGGTCTGGGTACCGCGTTGGACATCGACCTGCGGGGTAAGAGCGAGCCGTTCGAAGTCGTCGCACTGCCGTTCTACAAGCGCCAAAAGTAAGTTGCGGGTCCTTTGGGACCGACATCCTCCGCGGGCTCGGTCGCATGTGCGCCCGCTGAGCGGACGCGATGCTCCCTTGGACGCCCGCTTCCGGATGTCGGTTCCAAAGGGGAGAGTCCTCCGGCGCTTCGTGAACCGCTAAGGTGCTGGGGGAGTGGGGGCCTGCCGAAGGTGATCCTTTGCCACACCCCTGAATCATCCGCGCTCACGGCCCCCGGCGCGACACAATTAGATGTAGCCACTACACGTAAAGGAATCAGAATGCCCAAAGTAGCGCCCGAACTTCAGTACTCCGACGAGCACGAGTGGGTCTCCCGCGGCGAAGGGAACTCGGTATCCGTCGGCATCTCCGAGGTTGCCACCGACGCTCTGGGTGACATCGTGTACGTTGACCTGCCCGAGGTTGGCTCCACGGTCACCGCTGGCGAGACCTGCGGCGAAGTTGAGTCCACCAAGTCCGTCTCGGACCTGTACTCGCCGGTCACCGGTGAGGTCACGGAGATCAACGACGCAGTTGTCGGCGACCCCGCACTGATCAACAGCGACCCTTACGGTGCCGGCTGGCTCTTCAAGGTCGCCGCTGAGTCCGACGGCCCGCTGCTCTCTGCCGAGGAATACGCCTCCAAGAATGGCGGAGACCTCTCCTAACTCCCTTCGACCGAGTCTGATTCGGGGGGTCGCTGCGGGTCGTGGCGTGCGCACGGCATGTTCCGCAGCAAGACCCCGTATTGGGCGCCGGGATGGCCCTCGCCAAGGGCCCCTTTGGGCTGGCGTCCGGAAGCGGGCGTCCAAGGGAGCTTCGCGTCCGCCCAGCGGGCGCTTCAGCGACCGAGCCCGCGGAGGACGTCGACCCAACGGGCCCGAACGCTCGCAGGCAGCACCGGCCCACAAGGCGTAGCGTGGGATTGTAGAACTGAATAAATTTGCGACGCCGGGTTGCCGCCTTTGGGGGCCATCCGGCGTCGTGCTTCGGTCGCCTACCGCCACAAGCGGGGGAGGCCATCCGGCAGGACCATCTGCCGGACCGTTTCAAGCTGTATTAAGGGATCCCGACCATGGCTGTTGGTGTTTTCGATCTGTTCTCTGTGGGTATTGGTCCGTCGAGTTCTCATACTGTGGGGCCGATGCGGGCCGGGGCGGTGTTTGCCCGCGAGCTGCGTGAGTCCGGCGTGCTCGATTCCGTGGTGGGCTTGAGGGTTGATCTTTACGGCTCATTGGCTGCGACGGGCAGAGGCCATGGGACGTTCACCGCAGTGTTGCTGGGACTGGAGGGCTTCGACCCTGAGCTCATTCTGCCTGAGGAGGTGGAGGAGCGGTTGGCCATGATCGCTGAGACGGGTGTGCTGAACCTGGCCGGTGCGTCCGGTGAAGGTGTGGAGCTGCCGTATGCGGTGGAGGATATGGTGTTGCATCCGTTGACGGTGTTGCCGCGGCATACGAACGGGATGAAGTTTGCTGTCTCTGATGCTGAGGGGAATGTTCTGCGGGAGGCGACGTTCTTCTCGGTCGGTGGTGGGTTTATTGTCCGTGAGGGTGAGGAGAACGCGGCCCAGCAGGAGTTGGAGGAGTCCAAGAAGGAGTTGCCGTTGCCTTTTAGGACGGCGGCGGAGTTGATGGGCCGGTGTGCGTCCAAGGGCTTGGGGATCAGCGACATCATGTTCATCAACGAGCGGGCGTCCCGGTCGGAGGAGGAGATCCGGGAGGGTTTGCTGCATATCTGGTCGGTGATGGAGGCCTGTGTTGAGACGAGTTTGAAGCGTGAGGGTGTGTTGCCTGGTGGGTTGCGGGTCCGGCGTCGTGCTCCTGATTGGTTGGAGCGGTTGCTGAAGGAGGATAAGGACCGGAACGATCCGAAGTATTGGCAGGAGTGGGTGAACCTGATCGCCCTGGCTGTCAATGAGGAGAACGCTTCGGGTGGCCGGGTGGTGACGGCGCCGACGAATGGTGCGGCGGGGATTATCCCGGCGGTGCTGTATTACGCGTTGAATTATGCTCCGGGCATGGATCAGGCTACCCAGGCTGATAGGGATGATGTGGTGGTGAAGTTCCTGCTCGCTGCTGGTGCTGTGGGTGTGTTGTACAAGGAGCAGGCCTCTATTTCGGGGGCTGAGGTGGGTTGTCAGGGTGAGGTGGGTTCGGCGTCGTCGATGGCTGCTGCTGGGTTGGCTGAGGTGATGGGTGGTACGCCGGGTCAGGTGGAGAACGCTGCGGAGATCGCGATGGAACATAACCTGGGGCTCACGTGTGATCCGATCGGGGGGTTGGTGCAGATTCCGTGTATTGAGCGGAACGCGATCGCTGCGGCGAAGGCGATCAATGCTACGAAGATGGCGCTCTGGGGTGACGGGACGCACCGGGTTTCCCTGGACGAGGTGATCGTGACCATGCGGGAGACGGGCAAGGACATGTCCCATAAGTACAAGGAAACCGCGATGGGCGGCCTCGCCGTCAACGTCGTCGAATGCTGAGTCTGTTTACTGTCGGTGGCTAGTGCCATGCTGTATCCATGAGCGGGGGATACGACAGGGATTTTTTGCGGGCACGCCTTGAGCTGCCCAGTCCGTCGGCGACGACGATTCTGTTGGACTACATCCACTTTTCTGTGCGTTTCCGGGCTGCCCGGAAGCTTGCGGCGATCGTGGGTGTCAACATCAGCGGTGCGGAGCTGAACCCTTTGGCCCGCGAGGGAACCTGGCACTTCGACGACAGGATCCCCAAGGAGCAACAGGCAGGCCCGGACGTCTACAAGAACAACGCGTTCGACCGTGGACACCTGGTCCGGCGCCTTGATCCTGTCTGGGGCGATGCTGCTACGGCCAAGAAAGCCAACCAGGATACGTTTGCCTTCACCAACGCTGCGCCGCAAGTGGATGACTTCAACCAGGGCAAGGAGCTGTGGGTGGGGCTCGAAGACCATGTGCTTGAACATGCCGACGCCCACGACGCCAAACTCAGTGTCTTCACAGGACCGGTCTTCCGTGATGATGATCAGCCGTACCGTGGTGTCCAGATCCCGCGGAAGTTCTGGAAGATCGCGGCATGGACCAACGATGCCAAGCTGGCCGCCGTCGGGTTCGTCCTGGACCAGTCGCCGCTGCTGGGCAAGGTTGACCTGAAGAGAGCCATCGAGACGCGGCTCCTGGAAGGCGAACCGCCCCCGCTGGGTCCGTTCCGGACCTTCCAGGTCCCCATCGGGGAGATCGCGGACCTGACAGGACTAAGCCTGAGCCGGCTGTCCACTGCGGACCGCCTTGTCAGCGGCCAGCGTGAACTCGGAAAGCAACCGAAGGCAATCCAGCTGGAGAGCATGGACCAGATCCGTTTGTAAGCACCTGTTAGCGCCCGCTTCAGCTCAGAAATGAGCCGATTTTTCTCAGCCCGATAGACTTGGGGCTGCATGTCCGCATGCGCACCACGCTTTTGAACACTGCACCAAAACCCTGAGATTGGACACGGCCACCTTGCGAGAATTCACCGCCCGCTTTGCCACCGCCGAGGAAATCGACAACTGGGACAAGCACGTCACGGCCAATCCGAATGGCGGCAACATGCTGCAATCGGACGCCTACGCGGCAGTCAAGGACGGCAACGGCTGGCTGGTCCGCCGCCTTGTGGTGGAGAGCGCCGGCTACGCCAGCTACAACCTGCTCCTGGAGAAGAAGTTCCCGGTCATGGGCCGGCTCTGGTACCTGATCAAAGGCCCGGACGCTGCTGCCGTAGAGGACATGACCCCCATGCTCACGGCCATCGCCGCCCTGGCCAAGGAACAGAAGATGAACGTCTTCGCCATCAAGATAGAGCCCGACGTCGTGGACTCACCCGAGGCGGTGACGCACCTGAAGGCCGCTGGCTTGGTTAAAGCACCGAACATCCAATCCAACGACTCAACGGCGATACTCGATATCTCGGCACCGGCCAATGAAGTGCTCCGCAACATTTCCTCGCGTGCCCGGAACGCAGTCCGCAGGGCGGAGCGTGAAGGCTGCGAGGTAGTCCAGGCGGAGCCCGGCGAAGACAGTTACCGCAAGCTTTACGGCCTCATGCAGAACACCATGAACGCCAAGGGGGCCATGCCGCTCCGGAATTATGAGTACTACGCCACGTTCTGGGAAGAGTTCAGCAGCCGAGGCCAAGGGCACTTCTTCTTCGTTCACGAGGACGGGGCGCCGAGCGTTGGCGCTTTCGTCATCAACTACGGTTCCAAGGCGACGTACAAGGACGGCGGTTCCACCCAGAACCGCAAGCAGTACGGTGACTCACACTTGGCGCAGTGGGCTGCGATCCGGCGCATGCAGGAGCTTGGCTGCGTGGAATACGATTTCTGCGGCACACCCCCTGCGGCCAAGATCAAGGACAAGTCGCACCCGCTCTATGGCCTGGGATCCTTCAAGACCAGCTTCACCAAGACCGTCACGGATTTCGTGGGCTGTTACGACCTTGTGCTGGGACCAGTCCGCTACAAGCTGTGGCTAAAGGGAGCGGAACGTATCTTCCGTCGACTCGAAACCATGCGCACCGGCGGCCAGTTCTACTGACAGCCAGTTATCGGCAGCAAGCAAACTTCAGGCCCGCCCCGGCCACCAACGGGTGCAAATCTACTGTTAGGTGAGGTATTTTCTTTGACTCCGATTGAGGCTGGAACCGACATGGAATTCGTGATTCTCAGTGACGCTGATTTCGAGACGTTTGCCAAGGGACACCCCCAGGGCAGCTTCATCCAGTCCATGGACCTGACACGCTTCCAGCGCGCCCGTGGGCAGGAAGTCGAGCTCTTTGGCGTGAGGCAGGCCGGGAGCCTGATCGCCGCTGGCAAGCTCGTCTACACAAGCAACCGCTTCGGCTACAAGGTGTGCGACTGCGCCAAGGGACCACTGATGGACTACAGCGACCCCGCGATGGTGAGCTTCGTCGTCGAGCAGCTGAAGAAGCACGCGGCTTCGAAGAAGGCCGCGGAACTGCGGATCTCACCCAACATCCGGTACATCGCACGGGACGAAGAAGGCGCCGAGCACCCGGAGGTAGAGGACAACCGCCCACTGCTGAAGGAGTTCGAAGGCCTGGGCTTCAAGCACCAGGGCTTCGACATGAACTTCGCCAACATCAACTGGATGTTCATCAAGCAGCTCGACGGGATCGCAGATTCCGAAGAGCTGATCATGGGCATGAACTACCGCACCCGCAAGGCCATCCGGAAAGCCGAAAAGAACGGCGTTTACCTGGAGCAAGCCACGCTGGAGACCTTGGATGAGTTCTACAACGCGCTGAGCACCGCCGGCGACGAGAAGGGCTTCACGTACCGCGAACGCGAGTACTACGAGCAACTGCTCCGCAACACCTCCGATGAGTTCACCAAGCTCATGATGGCCAAAATCAACATCCCCGAGTACCGCGCGTCCATCACCGAACGCCTGGATGCCGAATCCAAGACCCTGGCAGACCTCAAGCGCGAGGTTGAGGAAACAGGCAGCAAGAAAAAGGCCAACCGCATCAAGGTTGTCCAGGACCTCGTGGACAGCTACGAGCGAAGCCTCAAGGACATCGAACGGTTCCCGGACTCCGTAGGCGTCGCCACCGTCGCAGCCATCCACTTCGCTTGCTCAGGTGACGAACTGGTGTGCGTCATCGGCGGCACAGTTCAGGATTACATTTACTTCAACGGTGCCACCTCCCTCTACTGGGGCATGATGCTGCACGCGCTCAACAACGGCTACTCGCGCTACAACTTCTACGGCACGTTCGGCATCCAGGGCCAGGATGAGACCGGCCACGGCGGCTACGAATTCAAGAAGGGCTTCGGTGGCGAAGTAGTCCAACTGGTGGGAGACTTCGTGGCCCCGGTGAACCCGCTCATCTTCAACGCCTATCGGGTGGTCAGGAAGCTCGCAGGAGCCGCCCAGACAGTGCTGGGACGATTGCCCCTTGAGAAATTGCCAGTAGTACGAAACCTGCGGGGGAACCGCTAATCAATCAAGCCAAGGGAGGATCACCGCGTGACTGAACGCCCCGAGGGGTCCGCCAGCAGGCCCCATACCGACGGCTTGCCCAAGACCCAGCCGCTGCGGCCATCGCAGGTCCGGCAGAACGTCAACGCCAAACGCATGCTCATGCGCCTGGTCCAGGGTGACAGCCCGCCCACGGCGCCCATGAACATCGTGGACCGGCTTGCCGGAAGTCCGTATGCCAACCCCACCATCCAGGTGGTGGGAGTGGATGCCTCCGCCCGTAAGACCATCGACTTCGCCCTGCACCTGGCTGAGGTCATGTTCCGCTACGGGGCAGGTGCCTTGGAAGTCGAGACGAGCATGATCGCCGTTACGGCTGCCCTTGGCCTGAAGAACGTTGAAGTGGACATCACCAACCAGTCGGTGGCCATCAATTACGCGCCCAAGGACCAGACCCCCATCACGCTGCTCCGCGTGGTGCGCTCCTGGACCAACAACTACGCCGGCCTTGCGCAAGTGCACCAACTGGTCACGGACATCGTGGCCGGGGGAGTGGGCCGCGACGAAGCCGTGCGCCGCTTGAACGAGATCATCCGCAGCGCCAAGCCCTTCCCACGGTGGATGGTCACCATTGCCTTCGGCATCTTTGCCGCAGTCTTCGTCGGCGTTTTGGGTGGCGGCCTGGGAGCTTCTGCGGTTGCCTTCGGTTCCAACATCCTGGTCAGCCTGCTCTCCCGCCAACTTGCCAGATGGCGGACCGCAGACTTCTTCAACACCATGGCGTGCGCCTTCCTGGTCACCTTTATCGCCTTGATGTTGCGGTGGGCGGGCGCGGACATCGCTCCGTCCATTGTGGTGGCCGGCGGCATCCTGCTGCTGCTTCCAACAGGGCGGCTGGTCTCGTCGGTGCAGGATGCCATCAATGGGTTCCCCGTAACGGCCGCGGGCCGGTTCCTGTCGACGCTGTTGACCTTCGGGGCCATCGTGGCGGGCATCGGCGTCGCCGTCGTGGTGGGGACGCTCATGGGCAGCGCCGTCCTGGACGTCACACAAACATTCCCCGACGCGTACCCCCTCTTGGTCCAAGCCATCCTCATCGCCATCGCGGTGGTGGCCATTGGCGTCACCGAACAAACCCAAATGCGGCTGTTATTCCCGACGGCGGCAGTCGGCATCGTGGGGTTCTTCGTCTTGTGGGGTGTGGGCGAAGCCGGGCTCGGCGACCGTTTATCGCCCGCCGTCGCGG
This sequence comes from Arthrobacter sp. AK01, assembly GCF_021109375.1. Classification (NCBI taxonomy): domain Bacteria; kingdom Bacillati; phylum Actinomycetota; class Actinomycetes; order Micrococcales; family Micrococcaceae; genus Arthrobacter; species Arthrobacter sp. AK01. The sequence goes on along the minus strand of NZ_JAJOHP010000013.1, from coordinate 70,251 downwards.
CGGTGGTTATCGGACTGCTGGCTCGCGTGGTCGCGCTTAAATTGGGTGCTCCCCAGCTGGTGGTCGCAGTTCCAGCAGCGCTGATCCTGCTGCCTGGACTGACGATATTCCGCTCCATGTACGCCCTGACCGTGGAAGGGGGCGACTTCCTGGCGGGTGCCGGTGGCATGCTGAATGCCGGTGCGATAGTGCTGGGTGTCGCCGCAGGCATCGTGCTCGGTGACAACCTGGCCAGGCCGCTCACGAAGGGCCTCTCCAGTAACGAGCGCCGCCGGGTACGGAGGCGTTAACAACAAAAGCCCAACCGGGGCCCCCCCCCGGGGGGGGCCCGGGTTCGGCTTTAAGAACGAAAGCTGGATTTGGCCTGTATCTAGATTTGGCCGACGGGAAGCTTCTTCTCGGCCTGGAAGACTTCCTCCACCCGGCCCTGGGCCCAGTAGCCCGACAGCGAGACCTGGGAACGCTCCAAGCCGCGCTGTGCGAAGAAGATCTCGCGGAGACCCTTCATGTAGCCACGCTCGCCGTGGGCGAAGACGTCCACGCGGCCGTCCAGCCACTCGGTGTTGCGCATGGCCTCGAGCAGGAGGTCGCTGGCCCCTGCAGGCACTCCGCTGCGCAGCAGCCAGTGCAGTTCGACGCCGGCCGGTGCGGAGATCGGAAGGATGTCTGCTTCGCTATCCACCTCGAGGTAGACCGTGCCCCGGGCGTCCGCCGCAAGGGTTTCCACACAGGCCGCAATGGCGGGAATGGCGGCGTCATCGCCGGCGAAGAGGTACCAGTCGGCGTCCGGGGCAGGGTTGTAGGCGCCGCCCGGGCCAGTGAAGATCAGCGAATCGCCGGGTTCGGCCGCAGCCGCCCAGGGCCCTGCCAGCCCTTCATCGCCATGGACGACGAAGTCGATGGCCAGCTCCTGGGCTTCCAAATCTACCCAGCGGATGGTGTAGGTCCGTGTGTGCGGCCACTGATCGCGCGGCATGGTTTCGCGGATGGCCCACAAATCCAGCGGGTACTGGTAATCGACGCCCGGCTGAGGGAAGACGATCTTGACGTAGCGATCCACGTACTCGTTGTTCGCATAGTCGCTGAATCCTGCCCCGCCTGCCACGATCCGCACCATATGCGGTGAGAGGAGCTCGGTGCGCAGGACGGTCAGGTTGACCTGCGGGCGTGTTTTGCGTGTGGCGGACGATGTGACGGGGAGGGCAGTCATATAGGTAAGCCTAAGCTAATCCGCTGGACGTCCGCTGGGTATGAGTCGAACGTTACAACCCCGGCGCTCTCTCACCGATCGTCGCTTTGGGACGCATCCCCTCTCACAGATCGTCGCTTTGGGGCGGGGTTGGTGGACGGGCTACAGGACGGGCAGTTCCCAGTCGATGGGATCCGCACCCTGCCCCACCAGCAGTTCGTTGGTGCGGCTGAAGGGCTTGGAACCGAAGAAACCCCGCGACGCCGAGAGCGGACTCGGATGGACCGATACGATCGACGGCGCCCCACCCAGCAACGGAACCACGCCCTCGGCGTCCTTGCCCCACAAGATCGCCACCAGCGGGCTCTGGCGCCCCGCGCCGTCCGTACGGTTGGCGACGGCGGTAACTGCCGCCGTCGTGATGGCCTCCCAACCCTTGCCGCGATGTGAACCGGCATCGCCGGCTGCGACGCTGAGAACGCGGTTCAGCAGGAGGACGCCTTGGTCCGTCCAAGCGCTGAGGTCGCCATGGACCCGTGGCGGCAGGCCGAGGTCGTCGTGAAGTTCCCGGTAGATGTTGGCCAGGCTTCGCGGGATGGGTCGCGTTTGCCGCGACACTGCGAAGGAAAGCCCGACGGCGTGTCCCGGGGTGGGGTACGGGTCCTGGCCCAGAATCAGTACTTTGACGTCGGCCAGCGGTTGCTTGAAGGCCCGCAGAAGGTTCTCGGCGGAAGGCAGGACCTGTGTCCCCTTGGTGGCTTGGGTGGCTACGAAAGCCAGCGCACTGCGGAGATGGCCTTCGACAGGGCGCAGCGCATCGGCCCAGTCAGGGGTCATCAGTTCTTCGAGTGGGCGGTCAGGCAGCTCGGCGAAGCCAGCCTCGCCCGCATCTGCTGGTTCTAGATCAAAGAGTGCGTCCTCGCCATTCACCAGGCCATTGTCTCCCGCGCCGCCCCGGCCCGGCGAATGACAGCGTTGTTATTCGCCTATAACATGGGGGTAGGACATTTTCCCCCAACAAGCGTCGAAGGAGTGTGCCGTGGCAGAACCAGCACCGGAACCGATGGCGCCGCAGGCAACGGGTTTTGACCTCCAGGACCTCGCGGCCGGGATACGCAGTGACTCTCCGCTCAGCGAACGGGACCAGCAGATGCTGGCGCTGGAACGGCAGTGGTGGAAGTATGCCGGCGCCAAGGAACAAGCCATCCGTGAGCTGTTCGATCTCTCGGCCACACACTATTACCAGATCCTGAACGCGTTGATTGACACCGAAGACGCGTTGGCCCACGATCCCATGCTCGTCAAGAGATTGCGTAGACTACGTACGTCCCGCCAGCGTGCGCGGACGGCACGTCGCTTGGGGTCCGACGCGTAAATCGCCAGGCTGATCTGTCAGCAGCAACCAGCAAGGACAACGCTTCACCATGACCAAGTATGCCAAGGACGAATTCGACCAGGTTCCGCAGAACACATCCCGGCAGGGCGTACATCGCGACGCCCAGGAGACCGCGCGCCCCACGTTGTGGCCGGTCCTGACTGTTGGGGCGGTGGCCTTGGTCCTCGGATTGGTGGCCTTCCTGGTCCTTCCGAACCTCGGCGTCGTGGCACCCGGCGCCGCGCCCAGCGCCTCGACGCCGGCACCTCAGCAGACTGACGCCTCGTCTTCAGCGACACCAAGCGAATCCAGCAGCGCCCCGGCCACATCCGGCGAACCGACCCCGTCCGATAGCCCATCCGCGACGCCGTCCTCGGCTCCCGTGGACAAGGCCACGCCGGTCGCGGTCTACAACGGCGCCGGCACCGCTGGGTTGGCTGGCCGTGTTGCTGGCCTGGTGGAGGCCGACGGATGGACGCTCAGCACTGTGGGCAACTGGGGCGGCCTGCCGCAGCAGACGTCCGTGATCTTCTACAACGCACCGGAGCAGAAGGTGAACGCCGAGGCTTTGGGCGCCCTGCTGGGTATCCAGTCGATCGTTGAATCTCCCGAGGTCCAGCAGCCCTTGGTAGTTGTGGCAGGGCCGGGCTTCCAGTAGCCCAACTGGCCCGGATGGGCTCCGAATGCCCAAACTCGGTTAAGCCTCAATAACAAAAGTCACCCCCGCGCCTTGCATGGGAGCGCGGGGATAGTGACAGTGGTTACAGTGGATTAATTCCGGTACGGAGATCCCGGCAACCGGACTTGGCTACTGCGAAAGTGTGGGCATCATGGCATTGGGAACCGTCAAATGGTTCAACGCCGAAAAAGGCTACGGCTTCATCACTGTGGATGAATCCGGCGACGACGTCTTTGTACACTGGTCAGCTATCCAGATGGATGGCTTCCGCGCCCTCGAAGAGGGCCAGCGGGTTGAGTTTGAACTGGGTGAGGGACAGAAAGGCCCGCAGGCCGAAGGTGTACGCGTCGCCTAGCTCCCACGGCACGCCACCGTCAGCCATTGGCTGAAACCCCCTGTGTATGTAGAGCAAAGTGGCGTCCCTGCTTGCACTCTCCCCGGTCGAGTGCTAATTATTGATTTAGCACTCCTATGGTTCGACTGCTAAGTCCGGCCCGGGTAACCCCGGTGGTGGACGGCGCATGGACCACTGGAGGATCAAGAAACACCTTGGTGGGGTGAGGTTCGGAGCGCGGGGCATACATAGGCCGCAAGCGAAGAACCGTCCGTCGCGGGCACCCCATCTGACAGGTACCTTCTTAACGACTGTCCCGAAAGGACTACCGCCGTTATGGCCAAGATCATTGCATTTGATGAAGAGGCACGCCGCGGCCTCGAGCGGGGCCTGAACATCCTCGCAGACGCCGTCAAGGTCACCCTCGGCCCGCGTGGACGCAACGTCGTCCTCGAAAAGAAGTGGGGCGCCCCCACGATCACCAACGATGGTGTTTCCATCGCCAAGGAGATCGAGCTGGACGACCCTTACGAGAAGATCGGTGCAGAACTGGTCAAGGAAGTTGCCAAGAAGACGGATGACGTCGCTGGCGACGGTACTACCACTGCAACTGTCCTCGCCCAGGCACTGGTGAAGGAAGGCCTCCGCAACGTAGCTGCCGGCGCCGACCCGCTGTCCCTCAAGCGCGGCATCGAGAAGGCCGTTGAGGCAGTCATCAGCGAACTGCTGGCCTCCGCCAAGGAAATCGAAACCAAGGAAGAGATCGCAGCCACGGCTTCCATCTCCGCCGGTGACCCGGAAATCGGCAGCCTGATCGCCGAAGCCCTGGACAAGGTGGGCAAGGAAGGCGTTATCACGGTCGAGGAGTCCAACACCTTCGGCCTGGAGCTCGAGCTCACCGAGGGTATGCGCTTCGACAAGGGCTACATCTCCGCTTACTTCGTCACCGACGCAGAGCGCCAGGAAACGGTCCTCGAAGACCCGTACATCCTGATCGTCAACTCCAAGATCTCCAACGTGAAGGAACTCGTCACGGTTCTGGAGAAGGTCATGCAGTCGAACAAGCCGCTGCTGATCATCGCCGAAGACATCGAGGGCGAGGCCCTGGCCACCCTGATCGTCAACAAGATCCGTGGCACCTTCAAGTCCGTTGCCGTCAAGGCTCCGGGCTTCGGTGACCGCCGCAAGGCCCAGCTCGCCGACATCGCCATCCTCACCGGTGGCCAGGTCATCTCCGAAGAAGTTGGCCTCAAGCTCGAGAACGCTGGCCTTGAACTCCTCGGCACCGCCCGCAAGGTTGTTGTCACCAAGGACGAGACCACCATCGTTGAAGGTGCCGGCGACGCCGAGCAGATCGCAGGCCGTGTGGCCCAGATCCGCGCCGAGATCGAAAACTCCGACTCCGACTACGACCGCGAGAAGCTGCAGGAACGCCTGGCCAAGCTGGCCGGCGGCGTTGCAGTCATCAAGGCCGGTGCCGCAACCGAAGTTGAGCTCAAGGAACGCAAGCACCGCATTGAGGACGCAGTCCGCAACGCCAAGGCTGCTGTTGAAGAAGGCATCGTCGCCGGTGGTGGCGTTGCCCTCATCCAGGCTGGTGCCAAGGCATTCGCCAACCTGAACCTGCAGGGCGACGAAGCAACCGGCGCCAACATCGTCAAGGTTGCCATCGACGCTCCGCTGAAGCAGATCGCCTTCAACGCCGGCCTCGAGCCGGGCGTTGTGGTGGACAAGGTTCGCGGCCTGCCTTCCGGCCACGGCCTGAACGCTGCCACGGGCGTCTACGAAGACCTTCTGGCTGCCGGCGTCAACGACCCCGTAAAGGTCACCCGCTCGGCTCTCCAGAACGCTGCTTCCATCGCTGGTCTCTTCCTGACCACCGAGGCCGTAGTTGCCGACAAGCCTGAGAAGAACGCTCCGGCTGCCGGCGGCGACGACATGGGCGGCATGGGCGGCTTCTAAGCCTCCTTGCTGTAGCGATACAGCGCCCAGCATCACGCTTTAGAGCAAACGACGGCGGTCCTCACCTTTTGGTGGGGGCCGCCGTTTTTGCTGCCTATCACGGTTTCAGTGTCGGTGGGGTCTGGCAGGATTAACGCATGACGATTATTGCTGCCGCTGACGGGTCCGCCCTCGGCAATCCTGGGCCGGCCGGTTGGGCCTGGTACGTTGATGACTCCTGTTGGCGCGCAGGAGGCTGGCCGCACGGCACCAACAACCAGGGTGAACTCATGGCCGTCCTGGACCTGTTCCGGTCCACGGCGCACGTGCCGGAGGAAGAACTGCTGATTCTTTGCGACAGCCAGTACGTCATCAACTGCGTCACCAAGTGGATGCCGGGATGGAAGCGCAAAGGCTGGCGCAAGGCCGACGGCAAACCCGTGTTGAACGTGGACCTGCTCAAAGACATCGATCAGGCGATCGTTGGCCGCAAATACACGTTCGAATGGGTCAAAGGGCACGCCGGGCATGACCTCAACGAGGCCGCTGATGAGCGTGCACGCGCCGTAGCCACGGCCTACCAGCAGGGTGTGGCGCACCGGGCCGGGCCCGGGTTCCCTGGCGCGCTGGGGCAGGGCCACGGGCAAGTAGAGACCCCCGCGCAGGCCAAGACGCAGACAGCAACTCAGGCAGGGACTCAGCCCCGTGCGTCAGAGCCCGTTCCCGCGGGTGCGGCTGCCTCCTCTACGGGCACCGCAGCGAAAGCTTCCCCCAAGTTTGAACGCAGCCCCCGGCCCCATTTCGAGCCGACCCTCTTTGGGGAGTCCGGAATCTTTGGCCAGCCCGACCTTTTCAGTGAACTCGAAGGAGCTTCGGCCCAGGAGCTCTCCGCTGAAGACACTGTTCTCGCCTTGGAACGGGAATTGCTCCGGCCCGACGTTCGGGCTGACATCGGCCGGATTGGCGTGCTGCTCCACCCGGATTTCGCGGAGATAGGCAGCTCGGGCCGTTTTTGGACCCGGGACGCCATGATGATGGCGCTGGAAGAGGACCCGGGTGAACCCACGGAGCTCGAACTTCTCAGCGCCGACCGCCTGAGCGAAAATACCATCCTGCTGAACTACCGCAGCCTCGCCCATACGGGGTCCGCCCTTCGCAGTTCTGTCTGGATGCTGGACCGCGGTCAATGGCGGCTCCGCTTCCACCAGGGGACTGTGGAGAACTAGGGACTGTGGAGAACTAAGCACTGTGGAGAACTAAGGACTGCGGAGAACCAAGGACTCTGGATGAATGACCTGCAGGGCCGGGATGCACAGGGGGAAGACAACCGGCCCCGCAGGAGCTCAATGGGCGGGAAGCCTAGTATGTGAAGCGTTGGGTGTTGCCCTGTTCCACTTCCGAATAGCTTGTGGCGGCTGAAGACAGTGCCATGGTGATGGATGCGAGCGAGGCTTCGACCTTGCTCTGAGTGAGGGACCATTCCACGACGAGGGACTGAAAGTTGGTGGCTGCGGACCCCCGCCACGTGGTCTGGAGTTCCTCCAAGCCACGGGTCATGGCCAACACATCGGAACTGATGCGGTCAACGGTTCCTTTGACATTGGCCGATTTGAGCTGAAGCAACTCGGTATCGACGGAGATGACGCTCATGGGTATTGCCTTTCGACGAAGATGTTCCGCAGGCTGCGGCGGGATGCGTGGGCCACAACATCGAGCCTAGGCAGGGCACAGCAACCGCGAAACACAGCTTCGCCGCTATGTGGACAACACCGCTATGTGGAAATACTGCCCGTAGGGCAGCAGTGTCGGCCGGTGGCAGAGCTACTGGGAAACCAGCTCCGCCGGCTCCTCACGGAACGGAAGGCTGACCACCAACGTGGCGCCGCCGCCGTCGGTCTCCGTAACCCGCACGGTACCGCTGTGCGAGCCCACAATCGCCGCAACAATGGCAAGGCCGAGTCCGCTGCCACCGGTTTCCCGGGTCCGCGAAGTATCCGCGCGGTAGAACCGTTCGAAGATCTTGTTGGTTTCCGTCTCCGGAATTCCGGGCCCGTGATCGCGGATCTCCACGACCGACACTGAGCCGGCGGGGGTGGTCCGGACACCCACAGCGAGTTCAATCGGGCTACCTTCCGGCGTGTACCTGAGGGCATTGCCCACCAGGTTGCCGATAACCTGCCGAAGCTTGGCTTCGTCGCCGTGGACGGGAGCCGCGGAAGGGGAGTCGCCGTCGAGCCCTGTAAGCGTGATGCTCCGGTCTCCGGAGGAGGCCTTGGTGTCCACCATGGCATCGTGGGCCAGGAGTTGCAGGTCCACCGGCTTGAGCTGAAGTGGTCGCTGCTCGTCCAGACGGGCCAGCATCAACAGGTCCTCCACCATGGAGCCCATGCGCTTGGCTTCGCTTTCGATCCTGCCCATCGCCATCGCCACATCCTCCTGCGAGGTCAGGGCGCCGTGCCTGTAGAGCTCAGAGAAGCCGCGGATGGTCACCAAGGGCGTACGCAGTTCATGGGAAGCATCTGCTGCGAAGCGGCGCATCCGCCCCTCGGAAGCAGCGCGGGCCGCAAATGAGGCCTCAATGTGCGCGAGCATGGCGTTCAGGGAGCCGCCGAGCCGTCCGACTTCGGTGTGCGGATTGTCGATTTCCACACGCCGGGAAAGGTCACCGGCTGCGATGGCCGCGGCCGTCTTTTCCACCTTGGCCAGGGGCCGGAAGGATCGGGCCACGGTCCAAGTGGCGATGAAGAAGGCAAGCACCAGGGTCAAGAGGCCAACGCCTACCACCACCAGGACGGCATGTTCCATGACCTTGTCCACTGGCGTCAGCGGCAGTCCGATGATGACCACGCCGTTTTGTCCATCATTGGTCACCACCCCTACGGCAACTACGCGCCAGTCGGTCCCGCCTGTGCCCCTGACCTGGAACGGGGTATTGCCGCGCTGTTTCGCCTCAGCAAGGCTGATATCGGCAATCGCGGGACGGTCAGTCTGGCTGCCGCCCAATTGGTAAGGATCAAATCCGGGAACATACAGCGTGAGCGAGTAGTCCGTGGGCACGGCGGAGTCGTTGGGCGCCGTGGGGTTCGGACGGGACAGATTGTTGAAACCACCCTGCTGTTGGGCCAGGGCGACCGCTGTTTTGAGTTTGTCGTCCACCTGGCCCTGCAGGTAGCTCTTGACGAGCGTCAACGTGCCCGATCCCGTCGCCGCCAGGGCCAGCAGGAGCAGGCCCATGATGATGGCGACGAGCTGCGACCGCAGGGACGCCGATTTCCAGCGTTGCAGCAAGGTCAGCGCTTCTCTGCCGTTCGCAGCACGTAGCCCACGCCGCGCTTGGTCTGGATCAGGGCAGCGGCATCGGGATCGATGTCCACTTTGCGGCGCAGGTAGGAAATATAGGACTCAACGATCGAGGCGTCACCGTTGAAGTCGTATTCCCAGACGTGGTCCAGGATCTGGGCCTTGGAAAGTACCCGGTTGGGGTTCAGCATGAGGTAGCGCAGGAGCTTGAATTCGGTGGGGGACAGCTCGATCACGGTTCCGCCGCGGCGGACCTCGTGGGCGTCGTCGTCGAGTTCAAGATCGTCGACGCGGATCACGGCGTCGTCATCTTCCAGCGGCTGGGTCCGGCGGAGGACGGCCCGGATTCGTGCCACGACTTCGTCGAGGCTGAAGGGTTTGGTGACATAGTCGTCGCCGCCGACGGTCAGGCCGGTGACTTTGTCCTCGGTGTCATCCTTCGCCGTGAGGAACAAGACGGGGAAGTGCTTGCCCGCGGCACGGAGGCGGCGCGTCACCGTGAAGCCGTCCATGTCAGGGAGCATGACGTCCAGGACGGCGAGGTCGGGGGCATGGAGGTCCGCTGCTGCGAGGGCTTCGCGACCATTGGACGCGGCAACGACCTCGAAACCTGCAAAACGCAGGGACGTGGAGAGCAGCTCGCGGATGTTGGGTTCGTCATCGACGACAAGGAGCTTGGCTTCGGGGCCGTTCTTTTTCATGACATCCATGATGCTCCCAGAAACTGGGAGTTCTCTGGACGCTGCATGTGAGCGCACTGCGTGGCAGGGTTGCGTCGTCCGACCTTGCCCGGAGCCGCAGCTCAGGCACCCAATGCGAGGCCAGCCCCCAGCGCCACCATGGTCACGGCGATGCCGCCGTCCAGGAACCGCCACGACAACGGCCGGGCGAAGAAGCCACGGAGAAACCGGGCACCAAAGCCCAGCGAGCAAAACCACAGGATGCTGCCCAGCATCGCGCCGGCCCCAAACCACCACTGCAGCTGAGTGCCCTGGGCGCTGGCGATCGAACCCAGAAGGGCGATATCCAGGTAGACGTGCGGGTTGAGCCAGGTCAGTGCAAGGACGGTGGTGACGGCCGCTGCTAGGCCGCGTTTCGCACCGCCGTCGTCGGCTGCTCCCTCGCTGGCAGTCAGCGACTGCGGACGCAGTGCCCGCCGGGCGGCCAGCAATCCGTACGTCACCAGGAATGTGGCGCCAATGTAGCGGAGTACGACGACGGCGGCAGGGGCTGCCGTAATCAGGGCGCCGGTGCCGAGGACACCGGCAGCGATCAGCACGGCGTCGGACAATGCGCAGACGGCCACGACGGGAAGGATGTGCTCGCCACGGATGCCTTGTCGCAGCACGAACGCGTTCTGTGCGCCAATGGCGACGATGAGGGCCAGGCCTGTGGCCAGGCCGAGGCCTGCGGAGTGGAAGAAGTCGGTGTAGGTCACTCTTTGAAACTACGGTCGAAGCAAACTTTAGGCCAGCTAATGATTCTGATGCCACGTAAGATCTCCTTATGCCACAGTTTCCCTCCGAGCAATTGCTGACCTTCGCCACAGTCCTCTCCGAGGGGACGCTGGATTCGGCAGCGCGCCTGCTTCACATCACCCCCTCTGCGGTGTCGCAGCGGTTGAAGTCGCTGGAACAATCAGCGGGTCGGGTGCTGCTGCAACGCAGCAACCCTGCGCAGGCCACCGAAGCAGGCGAAGTGGTTCTCCGGCTGGCCCGCCAGGTAGCCCAACTGGAGGCCGACGCAGGCCGGGAGCTCGGGCTGGGCACTGACGGTGCGCAACGTGCCGTTCCGATCGTGGTCAACGCGGACTCGCTGGCTGTGTGGTTCCTCCAGGCGCTTGCCCACGTGCCCGGTGATCTCAACGTCACTTTCGACCTCCACCGGGACGACGAGCAGCACTCCACGTCGTTGCTGCGGTCCGGGACTGTGATGGCTGCCGTGACGGCAACCCCCGAGCCCGTGCAAGGGTGTCGCGTGGAAAGCCTGGGCGTCATGCGATACCGCGCAGTGGCAGCGCCGGGCTACCTGGAGAGGTGGTTCCCGGATTTTCCGGACGGTTTGGACCGGGCCGCACTCAACACTGCGCCCACAGTGGATTTCGACCGCAAGGATACCTACCAGTGGGCCTTCGTGCGCTCGTGGCCCGACGCCTCGGGAGATCCTGTGCCTGAGCGGCGGGGGCCTCGGCACTACGTGCCGGCCTCGCATGATTTCGGCGACGCGATCCGGCTTGGCCTGGGGTGGGGCTTGATCCCTGAAGTCCAGTGCGGACCGGACATAGCCGACGGCAGGCTGGTTGAGCTGGCCCCGGAGAGGCCCTTCGATGTGCCGCTTTACTGGCAGCGATGGAAGACAGCTTCCAGGGTGCTGGACGTACTGAGCGATACGGTGCGTGAGGTGTCCGGCCGGTACCTCACCAAACCCTGAAAGCGGCTAAATCCGAACACGCCCAAGGATGCTTCCAATAATGTCAGTGCCCCGTTCCACACTTAAATCATGGCAAACACAGCAGCACCAGTGAGCATCCACCACCGTCAGCTCTCCGAAGACATCGAGTTTCACGTGACCTACCTGGACAGCGAAACGGGCCGGGTCCGGCGTGAGGACTTCCACGACCTCGCGGCGGCCGAGCGCTTCGCCAGTGCCCAGCTCCGCGACGAGGATTGCTGGGCCGTGGTGGACCACGTCAAGGTCCAGCACACCAGCCGGATGGTTGCCTAGGCACCAAGCACATCCGGCCACGCTACTCGGGCCGGTTGTGCGAATGGCCCCCGTGGACGAACGGCGATGACACACCCTGGTACTTCAGCAGCATCATCATTCCTTCGGCAGCATGATCCAGATTGTGGCAGTGGTCCATCCAGATTCCGGGGTTGTCAGCGTGGAGCAGCAACTCCCACACTTCCCCTGGCAGGACATCCACGGTGTCCAGGACGAGCGGCGAGCCACTGGGCGCAACGCCGTTCCTGCTGAGCACCTGGACATGGTGGCCGTGGGGATGCATCGGATGCGGGTCGGCGGTGCGGTTCACCACCGTCACTTTCACGGTGTCCCCGAGCGCTACGTCCATGGATGGCACCAACGGATAAGCGGCACCGTTGACTGTAAAGGCGTAGCGCGGAATGCCATTAACAAATCGGAATTGCCGGTCCAGGACAATTATCTCTTCGCGGGTGATGGCAGCGCCGTCTGAACCAGCCCTTGTCCCGACCAACGGTTTGCCATATTCCAGCAGGTCCAGCGCAGGGGTGGTGTTGAAGACTCCCGGCGGAGCTTTCCCAGGGACGTCTACCGGAGCCGCCGCCGCGCCGGCCCCGGGGGCACCCGATGGAGCAACCACCACAACGGCGCTGGAAGCAGCATCTGAGCGTAGGGCCACGGCCTTGTCCGGCATGGTGAAAGAGATGTCCACCCGTCCACCGGCCCCGAGGCGTACCACCTTGCCGGACACGTCTTCGGGCTGATTCACCTCGGTTCCGTCCATCGCCACCGCCTTGAAGGTCGTGCCCTCCACAAGGTAGCGCTGCGGCAGGGAATCGGTATTGATGAGGCGCATCCTCACGCTTGTACCTGGCGGGGCCGGGTACACACTGCTGCGGTCTGAGGAGCCCAGCAACCCCAGACCGCTGAGGTCGTGACCGGCCACTACGATGTCCGTTTCAGCACGGGGCAACGTTGGGTCGTGCACGACGAATGTGCCGTAGAGGCCCTTGCGGACCCCCTCGGCCGAATCCTGGTGGGTGTGGTACCAGTAGGTACCCGACTGTGCTGCAGTAAAGCGATAAGTCATGGACTGCCCGGGCATCACGGCGTCCTGGGTTGCTCCGGCCACTCCGTCCATGGCATTGGGGACGTCGTACCCGTGCCAGTGCAGGGTGACACCGGCCGCCACATCGCGGTTCTTGAGTACCACCTCCATCACCTCACCCAGCTGGGCTTCCAAGGCTGGGCCGGGAAGGCTGCCAAACGTCCAAGCCTCGGTGCCCTGGCCGGACGGCAACGTCACCTGTTCCACCCGGGCCGTCAGTTCGTAGTGCCGGACCACGGCATCGGCAGGGGATTCACCCAGCAGGCTGGTTACCGGTGTCGGGTCCGCAACAGCAGCGGCCTCGCCGCCGTCGTGATGTCCGACGGCGGCCGCGATCACCGCGCCGTCGGCGGACCGGCTCCCAAGCCAGGCAAAGACTCCGGAGCCCAAAGCGGTACACGCCATGAGTCCGGCGACTGCGGCAACCGCCGTCGGACGCCTTCCTGACGGGACAGCACCGCGTCCTGTCCGGGCAGCGCGTCCGGGCGTGAACAGCGCCAGTTTGGCCAAGAGCACCGCCAACACCACCATGGACAGGAGCACCGCGATGCTCCACGGAGCCGGGAACGGGCCCAGGATGAACGTCAATGCCAGCGACGCTACGGCCGACGCCGCGGCTGCGACCATGGCCAGTATTGCCCACTCCCTGGACCGTGCCGAATCTCCCGGCCTGCCAGGTTTGAAGCCGGTGTTCCGTCTCCTCAGCAAGAACGGAACACCGGCCATCGCGGCCCAAGCCGCGGGGATGGCGGTCAGAGGCAGGTTGATGGTTGTGCGTTCGCTGGCAAACCACCAACTGCCGGCCACCAAAGCTGGAAGCAGGGCGTAACGCGCCGCCGTCAGCACGACGGCGGCACATACCAACAGCAGCGCCAGGCCGGTTACCCGGGTCGTGGCTGGATTGCGGTCGGCACTGGACGTCGTTGAGGCGACGGCCAACCAGACCGCGGTGATCCATGCGCCGGCCGCGAGGACGGCAAGCACAAGGTCCACCGCGAGCAGCTGCGAGGTGCTCACAGCTGCCGGCAGTCAGGCCGTTGTGGGCGAGGTGGAAGCATCCGAGGACGCGGCCTTGGGAGGCAGCGGCTGCGGGTTGAGGGCTGCCGCCCTGGCGCGGTTAAAGAGCCAGTAGGACATGAAAATCATCAATACGCCGACGATGGGGTGGATCGAGACAACCCATGAGCCTGCCGGTGTGATGAATTCCGGTGAGGAACCAGTCAGCATGCCGCCGATGATGAAGATGAACAATTGGAGCCACGTCAGCAGGAAAATGCCTGCCGCCAGCCAGATTGTCCGGGATCCAACCCGGGCAATGGCAGCGACGATGGCGGCCAGAAGCGCTGAATAGCGGAGGACGTACTGTCCGTTCGCCGCGTGGAAGACGCCCGCTTCACGCTGGGCTTCGATGGTGTTTTGGAAGTGGAAATATCCCGCGAAGAACAACTGCGCGAGTGCTGACAGCAGGACGATCGCGGAGAGGACCAGGAGGGCTTTGCGCATGGGGGAATCCTCTGGTGGAAATTCGCAGATTCTTCTAGGCCTTCAAACCGCCGGCTCCCTGGCTGCGGGCTTCCCCCACCGCCGACGGCTGGCCGCCAGGATGCCTGGACCAAGGGCAACCATTAAGGGCGGAGAGCTTCACTTGGAATCGTAAATTCGCTGGAGATGAATAGCAAGGGTTTATTGCTTCCCAGCCGGCTTTACTGTTCGTGCCCCACGTCCTTGCCCACGTCCTTGGCATCCATGATCCGGTAGGCGTAGCCCTGTTCGGCCAGGAAGCGTTGGCGTTTGGCTGCGAAATCCTGGTCAAGGGTGTCACGGGCCACCAGGGAGTAGAAGCGGGCGGCACGGCCGTCCTGCTTCGGACGCAGGAGCCGTCCCAGCCGCTGGGCCTCTTCCTGGCGTGAGCCGAAGGAGCCGGATACCTGGATGGCTACAGATGCTTCCGGAAGGTCGATGGAGAAGTTGGCCACCTTGGAGACCACCAGCGTGTGGATCTCACCCTTGCGGAAAGCATCGAAGAGCCTCTGGCGGGCTTTGACGGTGGTTTCGCCTTTGATCAGGGGAGCATCCAAGCGCTCGGCGATCTCGTCCAGCTGATCGATGTACTGGCCGATCACCAGTAACTGTTCACCCTTGTGGACCGCAACGAGCTCTTCCACCAGCTTGGTCTTTGTTTCCGAGGTAGCGCAGAGCCGGTACTTGTCCGCGTCGTCGGCCATGGCATAGGCAACGCGTTCGTCCCGGGGCAGGTCCACACGGACTTCCACGCAGTCGGCGGGTGCGATGTAGCCCTGGGCCTCGATGTCCTTCCACGGTGCGTCGTACCGTTTGGGCCCGATCAGGCTGAAGACCTCGCCTTCGCGTCCGTCCTCCCTGACCAGGGTTGCCGTGAGGCCAAGGCGACGCCGGGCTTGCAGGTCGGCGGTCATGCGGAAGATCGGGGCGGGCAGCAGGTGGACTTCGTCGTAGATGATGAGTCCCCAATCGTGGCCGTCCACGAGTTCCAAGTGGGGATACAGGCCTCCACGCTTTGTGGTGAGGACCTGGTAAGTAGCGATGGTCACGGGGCGGACTTCCTTGACTGCTCCGGAGTATTCACCGATCTCGTCCTCGGTCAGGGAAGTGCGCTTGAGGAGCTCGTCCTTCCATTGCCGTGCAGAGACGGTGTTGGTGACCAGGATCAGCGTGGTGGTGGAGGATGTCGCCATCGCTGCCGCACCTACCAGCGTCTTGCCGGCACCACAGGGGAGTACAACGACGCCGCTGCCACCGGCCCAGAAGTTCTCCGTGGCCAGCTTCTGGTAAGGACGCAGCTGCCAGCCGCTTTCGTCCAGCATGATGAGGTGTGGTTGCCCGTCCACGTAGCCGGCCAGGTCCTCCGCCGGCCAGCCCAATTTGAGGAGCAGCTGCTTCAGCTGGCCGCGCTGCGAGGAGTGCACCACCACGGTTTCGCCATCGATCCGCGGACCCAGCAGGGGAGCGATCTTCTTGGCACGGATGACTTCCTCCAGCACGGGGTAGTCATCGGTACGCATCACCAGCCCGTGTTGAGGGTCTTTCTCCAGCCGCAGACGGCCGTAGCGGGACATGGTCTCTTCAATATCGATGAGCAAGGCATGCGGAACCGGGAAGCGGGAGTACTTCAGCAAGGTGTCCAGTACCTGCTCCGCATCCAGCCCGGCAGCCCGGGCATTCCAGAGTCCCAGCGGGGTCAGCCGGTAGCTGTGCATGTGTTCGGGGGCGCGTTCCAACTCTGCGAAGGCCGCAATGGCGTGTCGTGCCTCGGTAGCGAGCTCGTGGTCGACTTCCAGCAGGATGGTCTTGTCACTTTGTACGATCAGCGGACCGTCGGTCACTGTTGAATCCTCACTGCGCTTTTTTGGAACGGCGGTCTTGGGAACGGCGCGGTTTTCATGACCGCAGTTCGCCTGCGGGCTCCACATCGATGATCCGGTGGATGGACAAAACCCGTTCGGTGTCCTTGGCGGGATCGAACACCCTGACTCGTCCACCGGATACGGATACAGGAACAACGGTTTCCGTGTTGGCATTCCCCAGGCTGTCCACCACGTTCATGGTGACCGCCTGTTTGAGCCGGATGGCCGTTTGCAAGGTCTCCAGGCCCAGCTGCGTGGACGCTTCGCCCGCCGCTTCGGACCGCACTCCGCGGTGCTGGCGAAGGACCGACAACTGTGCCTCGACGTCGTCGTCCGGGGGTGCCGTCCGTGGCGCCGTGTACACAGGGCGGGCGCTGCCGGGCACCGCTGTTGTCCGTTTGAAACGCACGACGGCGGGCTCGGCCTCTTGCACGGCGGGCGAAAGTCCCAGCTCGCGCAGAACGCGCGCCGTTTCACGGGGGCTCGCGGACGACGTCAGGACGGTGGGAGCTATGCGCACCAGGCTCAAAGCCGACGTACGGGCCTCATTCAAGAGATCGGTGATGGCCGTTTCGTCATCGCTTTGGATGAAGCTGGCGCTCGTGCCGATCCGGAGGCGTCCATGCCGCGACGCCGTGTCCTGCACGAGGTACGCCAGTGGTTGCGGCACGTCCGTGGCCGAGTGCTCCCGGAGGAACGCCAACAGCGATTCCGCATCCTGTCCGGCGTCGAGCGCCCTGCGGATGGTGGTGGCAGAAAACCGGTAGATCGACGCCGGCCCCTGCCCCTCGGCGTCGGCCATCAACAGGAGCGTCTCGCTCAGCTCCGGCGCAAGGTATCCGGGTGCGACGGCTGTCAGGTCGGCCTGCAGGAGGATGTGGTTCACCGCGGCCGGCAAATGCTCGCCGAGGATGGTCAGTGCGTGTTCGGGCTGGGCCTCGGCAATGGCCGAACCCAATTGGGTCAGGGCACCGGAACCCATCAAGCCAAGGAGCGTGGCTTCCTCGAGGATGCCGCGGACCAGGGAACTGAACCGGCGGGACATTCGCGGCTGGGACCATTCAGCCCGTTGCAGGACGGCCCTGGCATCCAGGACGGGCGCTTTGCCGTCCGGTGCGGCGGCTTCTACGGTGAGTTCGTTCAGGATCTCAAGGACCCGGCGTCGGACGACAGGAGCGTCAGGCCGCTGCGCTTCCGCGGACAGCGCATTGATGGTGGTGCCGGCGGCTCCTTGATGCGCGGCCGACGACGGACCCGTGAGTGGTTGTCCCACCAGTGAAGGTGCACGCTCGCTGGCCAGCCAGGCATTGACCAGCCAGAGCCATTGCTCCTGCCGGGGAAGGTTGAGCCATTCAAGCGACGGTGGCTGCACCCACGTGGAGCTGTCGACGTCCAGGCGCAGCAGCCCGGCCATTGCGCACAGTTCAAGGATGACCGCTGTTTCATGCACGCCCATGCGGACGGATTCGGCCAGTCGCCGCAGTTCGCGCACGCCCACACCGCCGCTCCTGAGGGTGGACAGGGGCTGCTCCCGCACAGCGAACAGCAGCTCGCTGGTCAGTCGCAGGATCTCCGCAATGGCACCCATCGCAGCGTTCCGCCGCAAGGCAGCGCTGGTGTGGCCCAGCTCCGGAACGGGCGGCGAGAGCGTGAAGTCATCCACGATCGCACCCCCACGGAGGGCAAGTCCCACGCTGTGGGGCAGTTCAACATGGCCGGCATCCAGGGGAACAAGCAGGCCGCGGGCCAACAGCCAGTCGATGGGCCCGACGTCGTGGCTTTCGTGGGTGACGGACGCCCGCCGCTGTGCTTGGGGTACTGCGCCCATGGCCCAACTGCCAAACTTGTCCAGCAGGCCCACGGTCCGCTCCGGTGCCGTCGCCAGGATCGCGCGCAGGTTATCCGGTGTGGAGGTCCAACGCTGGAGCGCGAGGGCTGCATCCATGGGAGTGCTGGCAGGGTGGATGCCAGCGCCGCTTTGCTGGAGTTCGGCCACCAATTGCACCACGCGCTGGGCAAAGGCGGGCTGCAGACGGACCAGTTCCGTATAACTCCTGCCCAAACCTGCCGGATAGATTCCGATGACGTCCTTGAGGCTGCCTACTGGAAGGTAGAAGCGCTGGCGGGACGAGGTGGCAGGCGAACCGGCCGGCGGATCGGCACGGTGGATGAGGGCCAGCTCCTGCAGTTTGGCAAGGATGGGGTCCAGCGCCGACAGGGTGGAGCCGGCAATGACCTTCTTGAGTCCTGCTGCGGAAATGCTGTGCCCGGTATCGGCGTTGGTACACAGGTGCAGTGTCTCCAAGACCTGCATTTCGGGCTTGTTCAGGCGTTCCAAGGCCCGCTGAACACTGACACGGGCACTCGCCCTCGCAGCCAAGGCGGCAAAGTCCGGCGCCATGGGGGAGATCAGGTCCGGTCGCGCAGCAAACAAGGCCCGCAGCGAATTGTCGCTGCGCGCTTCCAGTTCCTTGCTGAGCGCGCGTATAAGGGACATCAATCCAACGTTACCGCCCCGCGGCCGCTGGTGCCTGCCGGCAGCTCACCTGGTTACTGACGGCGGCGCTGGCGAACCGCGTCCAATACCAGGACCACCGCCAGCATGAAGGCCACGGGCAAGCCATAAAGGGCTGTGTAGGTGACCCAAACCGGTGCCGCACCACCGTTGTAGGCGATCGCCATGACGGCCCCGACGGCGGCCAGGGAGGCTACCGCGATCACGGCGGCGATGATCATGAGGGGGCGGCGGTAACCCTGGGAAGTCATGCCCCCAACGCTAGCAGCAGCACCGGAACAGGATGCATTACGGCTGCCTCGATGCTGTTCGGGTACGGCTGCTGTCCTCCCTGATCGCGGCAAAGCGGGAATAGCGGGCCAGGCAGGATAACCTTGAAGGAACAGACCAACACGGACCGGGCTGTCACCCTCGATCCCGCAGAACCCTGCGGATGCGGTGTTTGGCCCGACGTGTCTCCCAAAAGCAAGAACGAAGAAGGTTGATTACGTGCCTACCGGCAAGGTCAAGTGGTATGACAAGGAAAAAGGCTTCGGATTCCTCGCGGCTGAAGACGGCCAGGAAGTATTCCTGCCCAAGACGTCCCTGCCCGCGGGCGTAACGGAGCTCAAGGCCGGAACCCGCGTGGAGTTCGGCGTGGCCGATGGCCGCCGCGGCGCGCAGGCGCTGGGGCTGCGTGTCCTGGAAAAGACCCCGTCCATCGCCAAGGCCAAGCGCATGAACGCCCGGGACCTCGCGCCAATGGTGCAGGACCTGGTGACGGTACTGGACAACCTCTCGGGTTCTTTGTCGTCCGGCAAGTACCCTGACGGCAACAAGGCAAAAGCCATCAGCATGGCGCTGCGCAAGGTTGCCGACGAGCTGGAAGCCTAGGACCGGCCATGACATCGGAATCCGCACAGGATACAAAGGCCGGAAGGAACGCCGAGGCAAGCCCTGCGGCCGGTCCTGACGCTGCCCAGGCTCCTGGCAACGGGGAAGCCCCCGCGCGGAAGCCCGTTGCGGACAAGTCACGGGCCGGCTTGCCCGTGTGGCGCACCGGGAAGCCGGACGCGTTCCTTGCTGCCGCCGTCGACACTGCGCGCGAGGCCGTGGAGGGCATTGCCAATCCCGGTGAGGTCGGGCCGCACCTCGGTGCCAAATCGGAGGGCGACCGCGTTGTCACCCACCTGTTTGAGTCCAGGCTTGCCGGATATGGCGGTTGGCAGTGGTATGCCGTGGTGACCCGCAATTCACGATCCAAGATCGTGACCGTGAGCGAACTGGGCCTGCTGCCCTCAGAGGATTCCATCCTGGCCCCTGAATGGGTGCCATGGGCCAAGCGTGTCCGTCCCGAGGATGAGACGCCCTTGGTGGAGGAAACCGTGGAGGACGTCACGGAGGAGTCCGTTCAAGCGGACGAAGACGAGGCCACGGAACCGGCTGACGCGGACGCCGATTCCGACGAACCCGGCGCAGGCAGTGAAGATGACGACGACGAAACCGGTGCCGAATAAGCGTTGCGGTAATCCCGGGGTGAACGGAGCTGAAGGTGGACACTGATGTCCACCTTCAGCTGTTTAACCACTGGATGCGCCTTGGACACCGAACTGCGCCTTGGACACCGAACTGCGCCTTAAACAGCGGCGGCGCCGTCCGGACTTACCGAACGACGCCGACCACAGCCGGTGTTGCTACTTCTTCAGTTCGCCCACTACGTAGTCGATGCTGGCGAGCAGTGCGGAAACGTCGTCCGGTTCGATGGCGACGAACGTGGCAATGCGCAGCTGGTTGCGGCCGAGCTTGCGGTAAGGCTCGGTGTCCACCACGCCGTTGGCGCGCAGGACCTTGGCGATGGCTGCGGCATCAATGGAATCGTCGAAGTCGATCGTGGCGATGACATTGGAGCGGTCTTCGGGGTTGGTGACAAACGGCGTCGCGTAGTCCGAAGCCTCTGCCCACGAGTAGATGCGGTTGGCCGAGTCCGCAGTGCGCTTGCTGGCGAAGTCCAGGCCGCCGTTGCTGTTGAGCCACTGCACCTGGGCGTCCAGCGTCACCAGGGTGGACAACGACGGTGTGTTGTACGTCTGGTTCAGCTTGGAGTTGTCGATGGCCGTCTGAAGGTCCAGGAAGTCCGGGATCCAGCGGCCGCTGGCCTTGACCCGCGCGGCGCGTTCCAGGGCGGCGGGGGAGAAGAGGCCCAGCCACAGTCCACCATCGGAGGCGAAGTTCTTCTGCGGGGCGAAGTAGTAGACATCCGACTCGGCAACGTCAACGTCGAGGCCGCCGGCAGCCGAGGTGGCATCCACCAGGACGAGGGAGCCTTCGTCGGCCCCCTGCACGCGCTTTACGGGAGCAGCTACACCCGTGGAGGTCTCGTTCTGGGGCCAGGCATAGACGTCGACGCCCGTTTCGGCCTGTGCCACCGGGCGGGTGCCGGGCTCGGATTTAATGATGGACGATGCATCAAGGAACGGTGCCTTGTTGGTAGCGGCGGCAAACTTCGATCCGAATTCGCCGAAGGAAAGGTGCTGGGCCTTCTTCTCCACCAGTCCGAAGGCAGCGACGTCCCAGAATGCCGTGGAGCCGCCAACGCCGAGGACAACCTCATAGCCCTCGGGTGCGCGGAAGAACTGGCTGAGCCCTTCCCGGACGGACCCCACCAGGTTTTTCACCGGTGCCTGGCGGTGTGACGTGCCGAGGATGGTGGACGACGCGGCAGACAGGGCCTCGATCTGCTCCGGGCGGACCTTGGACGGTCCTGCGCCGAAGCGTCCGTCCTTGGGCAGCAGATCGGCGGGAATGGTGATGCTGTTGTCGCTCACGTGTGGCTCCAATGGGTATCGGCTAGAGATGGGTCGTGGCAGGTGGCATCAACTGCCCCTTCGACACCCCAATTCTGCCTGACGTGGCCCGGGGGCAGGAACCTGTGGCCGTCATAGTCCGCCACGTGGAATATGGACGAACCATATGCGACCGGAATTATCCAGAGTAATTCCAAATAAGCTAGGCTGGGGGTTGGCGTTCATGGGGCGGCGGTGCACACCGTCCGCACCGGCAAGGGACGCGGTACGGTGGAGATTACGCAAGGAACTGCGTTCGAGGAGAGCTGAGCTGGATGACGGATCTGATCGATACCACTGAGATGTATCTTCGGACCATTTTGGAGCTTGAGGAAGAAAACATCGTGGCGTTGCGGGCCCGCATCGCCGAGCGCCTGCGGCACTCCGGACCTACGGTTTCCCAGACCATCGGACGCATGGAGCGCGACGGCCTGGTGGTTGTGTCCAACGACCGCCACCTGGAACTTACCGAGGTTGGACGGAAGCGTGCCACAGAGGTCATGCGCAAGCACCGCCTTGCCGAGCGGCTCCTGGCGGACGTTATCGGCCTGGACTGGGCCTACGTCCATGATGAAGCGTGCCGGTGGGAGCATGTGATGAGCGAGCGGGTGGAGCGCCGGTTGTACGAGCTCCTGGAACACCCCACCGAATCCCCGTATGGCAACCCCATCCCCGGACTTGAAGCGCTTGGCGGCCTTGCGAGCCAGCCCTTGTCCCGGATTGACGTCAACCTCCTGCAGGCTATGGACGGCTATGCCACAGATTCCCGGGTGGCGGTAACCCGCCTCGCGGAGCCCATCCAGGTGGAACCTGAACTCCTCACGCAGCTGGACGAAGGTGGAATCCGTCCAGGCGCAACAGTCTCGCTGGCGCGCGTCGGCGAGTACATCTCCGTCCGGGTTCCCGGCATCGAGGGCGCGCTGGAGCTTCCGCCGGAAGTTGCGGCACACGTCTTCGTATCCGTCAGCTGAGGGCTGGCCTGTACCCAACCCGTGTCATATCTCACTTTCGCGGCTTTGGCGCGCGTGTGACCTGCGGTTTTTCAGGATTGATGATAAGGGCCTGCCGCGCCACGTGCGTTTCTGTTGATAACGAATTTATTACTGCGGGGCTTAATCCCCTATAGTTATCTACTAGCGCTGATACCAAAGCGTTACCTGTTCCGGAGCCGAGCTCTGCCAGCGGAACAGGTGTGTCATCCACCACTGGCAGAGGCGGGGGAACCACAAGCGGCTGTCTAAAGAAGCAGCCTTGGGGTGAAGTCCGCAGCAGAAGTGCCCACTGACGCAAGTCCTTCCTTGGATACCTGTGTGCCGTGAGCGCCTCGTGCGGACCGGGTCTTTGAACTCTCTGACCCGAATCCGACAGCTAACTTCGCAGGCTTTTTAGAGAGGAACAGAGTTTGACAACGCAGAACGTCAGGGGCCGCCGCCGCGCGTCCGGCCCCGCTGCTGAGCTGCGGCCAGCCCGCGTCGTATCGGAGATCCGGCCACGCGACACCGAGCGCCAGGTGCGTCGCCGTAAGAGCCCGTTGCGCCAGGTAGCCGACTTTGCCGCAGCCAGTGGCGTCGGGCAGAAGGCCGGAGTTGCGCTTGCCGCCACCGGACTCGCCCTGACTGTCGGTCTGCCGGCCACGAGCCCCGTCATGGCCACCTCGGAATCAGGCCAAACCGAGTCGGCCCTTGCCGTCACCGGTGGCAGCCAGCCCGAGGTTTCCGCAGCCGCATCCGCCAAGATCGACTTCAGCCGCGCTGCCGTTGCCACTGCAGCCGACCCCGACGGAAAGCTGAAGCAACTGCTCAGTGCGCAGTCCGCGGGCAGCATCCAGCGGGCCTCGTCGGCGGGCACCATGGCCAGCCCCTTGGACACGCTGACCACAGCTTCCCCGTTTGGCTACCGCGTCAGCCCCCTCACGGGCGGCGCCGGCGACTTCCACCGCGGCCAGGACTTCGTGGCTCAGTGCGGCACCGCCGTACATGCGGCAGCCAGCGGCAAGGTCACCTTTGCTGGATGGCACGAGTACGGCGGAGGCAACCGCGTGGTGGTAGACCACGGGAATGGCCTCGAAACCACGTACAACCACCTGTCATCCTTCACCGTCAAGGTGGGCCAGACGGTCAGCCGCGGCGATACGGTCGCACTGAGCGGCACCACAGGCGCTTCCACCGGCTGCCACCTCCACTTTGAGGTCCAGGTCAATGGTGAAGTTGTCGACCCCATGGGCTGGCTCTAAGGCCAGTTGATGGTTGTCTCTCGCATTCGTGACACACCCCGTGACCTGAATGTGACATTCGCGTTCAACTGTTGTACCGTACAAAGCGCATCGGCTTTTTAGGGGGCCGGTGCACTTGAGTGGATTGCCTAGCTCTGCCACCACTCGAGGTCCGTTCGCATAAATCGTCTGGCAGGGGCGGGGGAACCACTTCTGGTCTTCGAAAGAAGGCCTTGGGGTTAAGTCGCAAAGCTTCCTTGAAGCAGCGCGGCCGGATGACTCCCATCCGAATCCGACAGCTCACCTCGCAGGCATTGGGAGAGGCTACCTACGTGTCATCACGCACTACCCCTGCGCGCCACCGCGCCGAATCGGTTCGTACGAACCCCTTGAACACGCTTTCCAAGGCTGTTTCATCGAATGCCGGTACCGTTGGCCGCCAGGCCGTCGTTCTGGCAGCAGCATCAGGCCTCGTCCTCAGCGTCGGCTTGCCGGCACAGGCAGCTGACACCGACGTTTCCAAGTCGGAAGCCTCCAGCACCCAGCAGATGGTTGCCACCGCCGTCGTCACCGCGGAGCCCACAGCTACCGTTTCCTTTGAAAGCCCCGTTGTGGCCACCAAGGAAGCCCCCAAGATCCAGCGCGCTTCGCAGACCACCCAGCGGGCCACTGCAAACGGCACGCAGGACGCAGCAGGTGCTGTCACCGCCAAGTCGTCCGAAGCCAAGGACGCTGCTTCCAGCGCCGCGGCCTCCGGCCTCGCTGCCATCGCCTACACCGGCATTGGCCACCCGTACGTTTGGGGCGGCACAACGCCCAACGGATGGGACTGCTCCGGCTTCACCCAGTGGGTCTACGCACAGGCTGGCATCAGCATCCCGCGCGTCAACGCCTGGACGGCCATGAAGCCCACCAGTACTCCGGCCCCCGGTGACCTGGTCATGCAGAACGGCGGAGCCCACGTAGGCATCTACGTTGGCAACGGCATGATGATCAGCGCTTTGAACCCGGGCCAGGGCACGCTCCTGCACTCGGCTGCCTCCACCGGCACGTCCTCCTTCTTCACCCTCCGCTAGAAACAATCCGGTTCGAGGTTCGCCAGCATGCCCCCCAAGTGCTGGCGCGCCGATTAGCCGCGTGTACCCCAACTGCATGCGGATATGAAAAGAGAAAACCATGACCAGTGCAAACAAAGTTGCACGGCATCGCGCTGAGGCCCCCAAGACCAGCTCGCTTGCCGTCATCGCCAAGGCCGTCAGCGACAACGCCGGTGGCGTTGGCCGCCAGGCAGCAGTCATTGCCGCAGCTTCAGGCCTGGTCCTGACCGGTAGTGTTGCTGCCAACGCTGCCGAGACCAAGGTGGACCGCGAGTCCACCTCGACGTCCACCCTTGACGTCCAGTCGGTAGTTCAGGCGACCATCGCTGCGGACTCCACGGTTGCCATCTCCTACGAGCGCCCCGTGGTCACCACGGTGGAAGCTCCGGCTCCGGTAGTGAAGAAGGCTCCGGCCAAGGTTGAAACCAAGGCGGCCACGGAGAGCACAGCAACGTCCGGCAACGCTACGGTCGCCGTCAACACTGCGGCTCCGGCGGCAAAGGCTCCGGCAGCTGCCAGCGGCCTTGGTGCAGCAATCGCTGCTGCCGCCTACGCACAGCTTGGCGTCACCCAGGACTGCACCATGTTGGTGACCAACTCCCTGGCCGCCGTTGGCATCAACTTCCACGACTGGCCCGCTGGTTACCTGTCCCTGGGCCGCACGGTCAGTGCAGCAGAAGCGCAGCCCGGCGACCTCGCCTACTACGCCAACGGTGGTTTGGCTGGACAGGCCCACATCGCCGTCTACGTTGGCAACGGCATGGCAGTCCATGGTGGATGGAACGGATCCACCACGGCACTGTTCAGCGTCAACGTCGGCTCCGGCCCGGTTTTCATCCGCGTCAACGGCTGATCCCACATCATCATGAACACCCCGCAGGCTCCGGCCGGCGGGGTGTTCTGCTTTAACCGCGCATGAACTCTTGCCGACACCGCAGGCGAAACGGCAGAAAGATTCGTGGATACGGCATATAAGTGCTTACCCTTATGTTGTCGATCCACAGCCCGTACAAGCAGAGGGCAGCCGGCCCTCGTGCCCCTGACGGGTGCGGCCGTGAAGAGGTACGTGCATGCGCACACTCGTTCTGAATGCTGGATATGAACCGCTGGCGGTAATAACATTCCGCCGGGCGCTGGTCCTTGTGCTCACTGGGAAAGCTAGC
This sequence comes from Arthrobacter sp. AK01, assembly GCF_021109375.1. Classification (NCBI taxonomy): domain Bacteria; kingdom Bacillati; phylum Actinomycetota; class Actinomycetes; order Micrococcales; family Micrococcaceae; genus Arthrobacter; species Arthrobacter sp. AK01. The sequence continues at coordinate 44,430 of NZ_JAJOHP010000013.1, read as the reverse complement.
GTTGTGGCCGAAGGCGACGAGCCTGTCGTCGGGCCACAGGAGATTCTCGGACGACCATCCGTGATCCTCCTCAACCGCTACATCCGTCCCCGGTACAACAGGATTACTGCCGTGAGTCGCCGCGGGGTCCTTCGCCGCGACGGTCACCACTGCGCCTACTGCGGGAAAACAGCCCACACCATAGACCACGTCCACCCCAAGTCCAGGGGCGGCGCGGATTCCTGGGAAAACCTGGTTGCGGCGTGCTTGAAATGCAACAACGCCAAGAGCGACCACACGCTGGCCGAAATGGGTTGGAAACTCCGTTTCAAGCCCGGCGTGCCCCAGGGAACCATGTGGCAGATCAAAGAACTCGAGAAACCTGCGCCGGACTGGGACCCGTTCCTGTTGCCGGAATCCGCTGCCTGATCGATTTCTGCTGACCTCCGGACGTCCGGGTAATCTGGGCGGATGGAGTTCAACGCCGTGATTTTGGCGGGAGGCAGGGCCACCCGCCTCGGAGGCGTGCCCAAGCCGTCGCTGACGTACGACGGCGCGTCGCTCCTTTCGCATGCCCTGCAGGCAGTCCGGGGTGCCGCAGCCGTGGTAGTCGTAGGGCCCGATGCTTCAGGATCCGGCGGTGTGCTGCTAGCGGACAATGTGCTGAGGGCGCGGGAGGAACCGGCGTACGCGGGTCCGGCCGCTGCGATTGCAGCGGGCTTGGCCGCGTTGAAGAACCACGGCATGGGCGCTCCGTGGACGCTTGTCCTGGCTTGCGATATGCCGCATGCCTCCCGTGGCGTTGCACTCCTGTGGGAAGCACTTGCCTCACAGCCCGGGGTGGAGGGGGCCATGGCGGTCTCCGCGGACGGCCGGAAGCAACCGCTGCTGGGCGCCTACAGCACCGCAGCCATGGAACGGGAGGTAGGCGTAGCTTCGCAAGGTTCCGGGTTAACGAACTCTTCAGTGTTCCGGCTGCTTGCTAGGCTGAATGTGCTGGACGTTGCCGTCCCCGCAGGCTCTACGGATGACGTGGACACGTGGGAGGACGCAGCGGCCTTGGGCATTGACTACGAGTTGGAGGCGCACGTGAAGAGCCAGGAAGAGACGCTCGAGGAATGGTGCCGCACATTGCTGCAGGCGTTTGAGCTTGAAGGCGTTGAAGTGGACGTTAACGAGGTCCTGGCAGTGGCTGGCGTTGCTGCGCATTCAGTGGTGCGCCCCGCCGCACCCTTGACCACGTTCATCGCCGGATACGCCGCCGGCATGGCCCGCGGCATTGGCCAGGCCAGCGACGACGCGTCCATGAACGCTGCCTTGGACCTGGCCCGCAAAGTTGCCCAAGAGTACTCGGAGTCCGGGGCTGGCGCCGAATGACCCAGGCCCCCAACGAGGGCCATCACGCGGCACACACGTGGCATGAGGCTCGGCAGCGCGCGTTCGATGGCGCTGCTCCCATCCCGCCAGGCCCGGTCCCGCTGGGGTCTGCCCTTGGCCGCACCTTGGCATCGGATGCCCTGGCAGTGCAGGACATGCCCCACTATGCTTCTTCCGCCATGGATGGCTGGGCCGTCAATGGTAGCGGCCCGTGGATACTCAGTGAGCCGGGCCAGAGGCTTGCGCCTCACCAAGCCAGTCCCATTGTTACCGGTGGGCTGATACCTCCCGGGGCCAAGGCCGTGCTGCGCAGCGAGAGTGGCGTCATCACTACGGACGACGACGGCCTTCCGGTCCTTGCGTTGGGCGGCACCGCCAAACCGGGGGAGCCGCGCAACGGCCAACACATCCGCAGGGCTGCAGAAGAGGCAGCCGAGGGTGATGTCCTGCTCAAAGCCGGGACAGTGCTCAACCCGGCGCACATCGCGCTGGCAGCGTTGGCAGGCCTGGATCACGTGGAAGTCATGGGCAAACCACTGGTCAGGTTCCTTTTGACGGGTTCGGAGGTGGTGGCCCAAGGTATCCCGCGGCCTGGACAGGTCCGGGACACCTTCGGCCCGCAACTCGGCGCCGTGGTGGAACTCCTGGGCGGTATCGCCGGGGAGCAACTCAGGGTGGGCGACAGTTATGGGGAGTGGCTCGCCGCACTTCAGGACACCGAGCCGTCCCCCGAGGAACTCAGCGCAGACGAACCGTACGCAGAAACTGAACCGCCTGCCGACGTCGTCATTACGACCGGCGGGACAGGGCGTTCGGGGACTGACCACTTCAGGCGGGCGGTGGCAGAACTTGGTGGCCGGTTGCTGATCGACGGTATTGCCATGCGGCCTGGACATCCGGCCGTGTTGGCGGAGTTGCCCGATGGCCGGTTCGTCCTGGGTCTGCCTGGAAATCCGCTTGCCGCGATGATGGCCTTGTTTACCCTGGGGGCGCCCTTGCTGGCTGCGTTGGGCCACGGAAGCCTCCAGGAAGTGGGCGAAGTTCCTTGTGGAGCGATGATCGACGCGGAGCCCGGACGGACCCGCCTGATGCCTTTCAAACTGGTGTATGGCTTGGCGTCGCCGGCACAGCATGCTGGCCCGGGAATGATGCGTGGCCTGGCCGGTGCGGACGGGGTCATGGTGGTACCGCCGCACGGAGTCCAACTGGGCGAGCTGGTCCCGGCCTTTGCCTTGCCGTGGGGCAAACCGTTGCCCGCGCCGAAGACACCTGAAGACAAGCCCCGCAAGGCGCCGCCGCGGAGCCAAAAGAAGACCCCGCCAGGTCCGGTGGACTGGAGTGCCCTAGACGCATGAGGGCCGGGGCCAGCCTCCTGGTCGGTGCCCACAAAGTGCAATGATGGACTCATGAACAGGCATGCTCCCGAACAGGACATCAACGAAGATGACCTGCAGATCCATCCGCCCAAACAAGCTGCGGCAGGCCTTAAAGCCGTCACCGTTGCCCTTGAACGGGGATACGCCCAGGCCGGGGTGGCCCGCACGGTCCGGTCCATGCTCAGGGTCAACCAGCATGATGGCTTTGACTGCCCCGGGTGTGCATGGCCGGAATCCATAACCGGAAGGCGCAGTCCCGCTGAATTTTGCGAGAACGGGGCCAAGGCGATCGCCGAGGAAAGCACCACCCGGACCGTCGGTGCCGAATTCTGGGCGAAACATTCCCTGGCCGACCTTGAGGATAAGACGGAGTACTGGCTGGGGAGCCAGGGAAGATTGTCGGAACCCGTGGTCATCAAACCGGGCGACACTCACTATTCGCCCATCAGCTGGACCGAGGCATTCGCCCTGATCGGCGAGCACGTCAACGCCACCACGCCGGACAAGTGCGTCTTCTACACCTCCGGCAGGACGGCCAATGAGACGGCCTTCATGTATCAACTGTTTGCACGAAGCCTCGGCACCAATAACCTGCCGGACTGCTCCAACATGTGCCATGAATCCTCCGGGAGCGCGCTCAACCCAACCATCGGCATCGGCAAGGGCACTGTTTCCCTGGAGGACATCCACCACGCTGAGCTGGTACTGGTAGTAGGCCAGAACCCGGGAACCAACCATCCCCGCATGTTGTCCGCCCTCCGCGACTGCAAGAACAACGGCGGAAAGATTGTAGCCGTCAACCCGCTCCCCGAGGCCGGCCTCCTGAACTTCAAGGATCCGCAATCCCTCAACGGCGTCATCGGCGGCGGCACCACCATCGCGGATGAGTTCCTGCAGATCAAGGTCGGTGGCGACCTCGCGCTGTTCCAGGCGCTGGGCCACTTGCTCCTGGAGGAAGAGAAGCGAAACCCGGGCACCGTCGTCGACCATTCCTTCATTGAGCAGCAGACCGAAGGGTTCGCGGCCTACAGGGAAGCGCGTTCGGTGCTGGACTGGGACGAAACAGAACGGGCAACAGGGCTGACCAGGGAAGAAATCACCAAGGCTGCCGGCATGATGGCCGCGTCCAAGGCGACCATTATTTGCTGGGCCCTTGGACTGACCCAGCAGCCGCACTCGGTGGATACCCTGCGGGAAATCATCAACCTCCTGCTGCTCCAGGGAAACTTCGGCAAGCGCGGGGCCGGTGCGTGCCCCGTCCGTGGACACTCGAACGTCCAGGGTGACCGGACCATGGGCATTTGGGAGAAACCCAAGGAACCGTTCCTGGCCGCGTTGGACGCCGAATTCGGCTTCCACATGCCGCGCGACCACGGCTATGACTCCGTGGAAACCCAGCACGCCTTGGAAAAGGGAGACGTGGAGGTCTTCGTGTCCATGGGCGGAAACTTCGCAGCCGCGGGATCGGACACGGCGGCCCTGGAACAGGGGCTGAGGAACGCCGGGCTCACCGTCCACATTTCCACCAAGCCCAACCGCGCCCACGTGGTGCACGGCAAGACATCCCTGATCCTTCCCACGCTGGGGCGGACGGACACGGATGACAAACACCCCAAGGGAAAGCAGTTCCTGTCGGTGGAAGACTCCATGTCCGTCATCCATAAAACGCAGGGCCGGCTGGAGCCGGTCTCGGATCACCTGCTGAGCGAGCCGGTGATCGTGGCCCGCATGGCACAGGCGACACTGGGTGAGAACCACAGCGTCGACTGGCGGGCCATGGCAGAGGATTACGACGTGATCCGCGACCACATTGCCAGGGTCATTCCGGGCTTTGAGGACTTCAACGCCAGAGTCCGGACCAAGAACGGTTTTGTCCTTCCCAACCCGCCCAGGGATACCCGCACCTTCGCCACGGACATCGGCAAGGGGCGGTTCTCGGTGCGGCCACTTGAGTACCTGGAAGCCCCTGCCGGTCACTTGATCCTGCAGACGGTCCGCAGCCACGATCAGTACAACACCACCTTCTACGGCTTGGATGACCGGTACAGGGGCGTTTCCGATGGACGCCGGGTCATCCTGGTGCACCCCGGAGACATCGAGGATTTGGGATTCAAGGACCGTGACCTGGTGGATGTCATTTCCACGTTCGCAGGGACGGAACGGCGTGCCAACAAGTTCAGGCTCATCGGGTACCCCACGGCCAAGGGGTGTGCCGCAGCGTACTTCCCCGAAGCCAACGCATTGGTGCACCGCGAGCTGGTGGCCCGGGAATCCAACACCCCTGGCTACAAGGCCATGACCGTGCGTTTCGTCAAGAATGAAGAGAACGGATCCTGACATGGGACGAGTGACGCAGCGCCGCAAGGTGCACAAGTTTGTCCTGGACGGCTCGCCACAGGCACTGGAGCATCCCGTCCGCTTCAAGGAGGACGTGCTGGCAGTGGAGGAGCCCCTGGAAATCCGGTTGGGGGACATGTCCTTCTCCGTCACCATGCGCACCCCCGGGGACGACTTCGACCTCGTGGCGGGATTCCTTGTCTCGGAAGGCATCGTGTGGGAACCTTCGCAGCTGATCTCCGAACGGTTCTGCGCGGGGGAGAACGAAGACGGTGTGCAGACCTTCAACGTGGTGGACGCCCAGCTCAGGCCTGACGTGGTGAAACCTGACACCGGGCGCAACGTCTACACGTCCAGCTCGTGCGGGATTTGCGGCACTGATTCCATCGACGCCGTCCGCAAGTCCTCCCATCACAGTCCCAAGGAAGACGACGTCACCATCCCGGTCAGGGCGCTTGCAGCCCTGCCGGACCGCCTCCGGGAGGCGCAGGCGGTCTTCGACAAGACCGGCGGCGTCCATGCTGCCGGCCTCTTCAGGATCCACGACGACGGCACCACCGAGCTGCTGTGCCTCCGCGAAGATGTGGGTAGGCACAACGCGGTGGACAAAGTGGTGGGCTGGGCCTTGCGTGCAGGAATGCTGCCGTTGAGGGGCACAGTGCTCCAGGTATCCGGCAGGGCATCCTTTGAACTCGTCCAGAAAGCTGCCATGGCCGGCATTCCTGTTCTGGCCGCCGTCAGTGCGCCGTCCAGCCTCGCGGCGGATCTGGCGGAGGAAACCGGAATTACGCTGGCGGGGTTCAGCCGCGGACACAGTCTGAACGTCTACGCCGGACGGGACAGGATCGTCGGGGAAACAGTCGAATCGGAGCGGCAGGTCGTCGGGGGATAGCAGGCAATCACTTGGCTATTAAGCTGGAACAACGTAGATTTTATCCATCGATTGGAAGCGCGGCGACCCCAGAATCGCCGCCCGTGCCCGGCACATCCGGGGCGGGGCTGCCAACCTTGTTATTCAGCTGAAGCCCAAAGGGGAATTAATTGCACGACGACCGCCGGATCACTGAACAGCGTCTTGACCGATTTGTTCGGGAACGCATTCTTCCGGCCATTTACGGCAGGGCCATACCGCTGCAGCTCAGCAGCTGGGATGCTCCGGGTGAGCCCGTGCCGGCTGCGGAGGCCATCCGCCAGCTCTTCACGCCCCAGGAACACGGCGCCCCCTGGGGAAAGGCCTGGAGCACCAAGTGGCTGCACCTTCAGGGCGAAGTTCCGCAGGACTGGGGCATGGCCGAGTCCACGTCGGTGGAAATCATCGTGGACCTCGGCTTCAACAGCGACGCCCCCGGATTCCAGTGCGAAGGCACTGCCTGGCGTGCCGATGGCAGCATCATCAAAGCGATTTCCCCCCGGAACTTCCACGTCCCGCTCAAACTTCTGGGTGGTGGACTGTCCGTCGACTTCTATGTGGAGGCCGCCGCCAACCCGGACGTTGCGCAAGGCTGGTCCTTTGCACCCACACCGTTAGGGGATAAGGCCACCTCCGGCGACGATCCCCGGTACCGCCTGGGCCGCATCGCCATGGCAGAGCTGAACGAAACGGTCTGGGAACTGAACCAGGACATCTGGACGCTCAGCGGCCTCATGCATGAACTCCCTACTGAGCTTCCCCGCCGCCATGAAATCCTGCGGGCGCTGGAACGGATGCTGGACGTTATGGACCCGGACGATGTCGCCGGGACCGCGGCGGCAGGTCGCGAGGAGTTGAAAGCGGTCCTGGACCGTCCCGCGTATGCATCCGCGCACCAGCTCCTGGCCACCGGCCATGCGCACATCGACTCGGCTTGGCTGTGGCCGGTCCGTGAAACCATCCGTAAGTGTGCCCGGACGTTCTCCAACGTGGTGGCCCTCATGGACGAGGATCCGGATTTTGTGTTCTCCTGTTCCTCGGCCCAGCAGATGGCGTGGATCAAGGAGTACTTCCCGGAGCTCTTTGTCCGGATCCGGGAGAAGGTCAAAGCCGGTCAGTTCATTCCCGTAGGCGGCATGTGGGTGGAATCGGACACCAACATGCCCGGCGGCGAGGCGATGGCCCGCCAGTTCGTGGAGGGCAAGAGCTTCTTCCTGAAGGAGTTCGACGTCGAGTGCCAGGAAGCCTGGCTGCCTGACTCCTTCGGCTACTCCGGCGCCATCCCGCAAATCGTCAAGGAAGCCGGTTCCCGTTGGTTCCTGACACAGAAGATTTCCTGGAACAAGGTCAACCGGATGCCGCACCACACCTTCACGTGGGAAGGCATCGACGGAACCCGGTTGTTTACGCACTTCCCGCCGGTCGACTCGTACAACGCTGAACTGCACGGCCGCGAACTGGCCCACGCGGAGCGCAATTACCGGGACCACGGCCGCGGGACCATGTCCTTGGTGCCTTTCGGTTATGGCGACGGCGGTGGCGGCCCCACGCGCGAAATGGTGGCTGCTGCGCACCGCACGGCAGACCTGGAAGGTTCGCCGAAGGTCCGCATGGGCACCGCCAAGGACTTTTTCACGCAAGCTGAAGCCGAGTACGCCAACCTGCCGGTCTGGGTGGGTGAAATGTACTTGGAAATGCACCGCGGCACCTATACCAGCCAGGCCAAGACCAAGCGTGGCAACCGCCGCAGCGAGCACCTTCTGCGGGAGGCCGAGCTGTGGTGCTCCACGGCTGCCGTCCGACTCGGTGCGGACTATGCATATCCCCGGGACGAGTTGAAGCGGCTCTGGCGGCTTGTTCTCCTGCAGCAGTTCCACGACATCCTGCCGGGCAGTTCCATTGCCTGGGTGCACCAGGACGCCGAGCGCAACTATGAGGCCATTTCCCGTGACCTCGAGGCCATCATCAGCGAGGCCGCGCAGGCCCTGGTGGGGGACGGCGACACAAGCTACCTGCTCAATGCGGCTCCGCATCGCCGCGACGGCGTGGCCGCCCTGGGTATCGGTGAAGGCGCCGGATCCGGCGCAGGCGTCCAGGTGGACCAGTCCGGAGAGAGCTTCATCCTGGACAACGGCGTCATCCGTGCAGTCCTGGACGGGAACGGCCTGCTCACGTCATTGGTGGATCACGCCAGCGGCCGTGACGCGATCGCCCCGGGACAAACCGGCAACCTGTTGGAGCTCTTCCGCGACACCCCTAATGAGTGGGATGCGTGGGATATCGAGGAGTTCTACCGTCGGAACGTCACCCAACTGACCCAAGCGGACACCATCGACCTTGAACGCACGCCAGCAGGCGCCGTCGTGGTGGTCCAGCGCAAGGTGGGCGCCTCCACCATCACCCAGCGCGTGACGCTCGACGCCGGCGCCAAGTCATTGGGCATCGCCACCACCGTGGACTGGCAGGAACGCGAAAAGATGCTGAAGATCGCCTTCCCGCTGGATGTGAGGGCGGATCGCTCGGCGTCGGAAACGCAGTTTGGCCACGTCTTCCGGCCCACCCATACCAACACCTCCTGGGAAGCGGCGAAGTTCGAGATTTGCGCCCACCGCTGGATCCACGTGGCCGAGCCCGGCTATGGAGTCGCGGTGAGCAACTCGTCGAGCTACGGGCACGATGTCACCAGGGCGGTTCGCCCCGACGGCGGAACCACGACGACGGTCAGGACCTCCCTGCTGAGGTCCGCCCGGTTCCCGGACCCGGAAGCAGACCGGGGAGAGCACACCCTGGAACTGTCCATCAGGCCAGGGGCAGCGATTGCCGACGCCGTGGAAGAGGGGTACCGGACCAACCTGAAGCCGAGGTTCGTCACCGGCGGGCATGCTGTGGAGCCGCTGGTCTCGGTGTCCAACCCCGCCGTGGTGGTGGAAGCCGTGAAGCTGGCCGAGGACGGTTCAGGCGATGTCATCGTCCGGTTGTACGAATCGCTGGGTGAGCGCTCAGCTGCCACTGTCAGGCCCGGTTTTGAGGCTGTTGGAGCGACGGCCACGGACCTGCTGGAGCGTGTGGCAGTGGCTCCAGGAGTGACCGCGGGGGAGGACTCGGAAGTCCACCTGGTGCTTCGTCCGTTCCAACTGGTGACACTGCGCTTCACGCGCTGACGGGTACCCCCGGCGTCAGATGCCGCCGGGGGTTACTCGACCAGACGGGGGGCTATTCGACCAGTTCGACGTCCACTGCGTCTTTCAGGATTTGAACGCGCAAGGGGATCACCGCGTCGTAGCTCTTGAGTTCGGCCGCGATCTTCTTGGAGAACACTTCCTCCACCAGGACAGGCATGTCCTTCACTCCCGACAGGTAGCGCTTGGCTGCGAAGTCAAACTCTGACCTGTTGTTCTTGATGCGGGTGTTAAGTGCCTTGGCTTCGTCGGCAATTTTCAGCAATTCCTCATCAGAGGCGTTGCGTGCGGTCGCTTCATCCGTCTTCTGGACCAACTGGTCCTTGAGCCGGACAAACTCGTTGTAAGTCTCTTCAGACTTTGCCGTGATCCCGGCGTTCGATTCGAGCTGTCCTACCCGGTTGTCAAAGGTACGGGCAAATTCGACGTAGGCCACGTTCTTGGATTGCTTGAGTTGGCCGGCTGCTTCGCGGCAAGGGGCCGCGGCCTGGCTCAGCAAGGTTTGGCGCTCCCGAAGGTTGGCGGCCTTGGAACCGACAAACAGGCCGTTGCAGCCTGCACCGTCGGCCCTGAAGAGGCCTTCAAACTGTGGGTATGACTCCACCAGGCCTTCCATATGGTCGATGTAGCCTTCATACGAGTCTTCGAGTTGCCCGATGGCGACGCCGATTCCATCTTCACGGGACTCGTGGGCGGACTGTACTTTCTGCAGTGCGGACCGGGCCTCATCTGCAGCTTTCTGGAACTCGTCCCGTTCCTTGCGGGAGTTCGTCCCGGCCTCTTCCTGTGAGGCGGGGGCGTTCCGCGCTTTCTTGTAGGCAGCGAGGTATTCATTGGCTGCCGGCTGAAGCTTGGCCCGGGAATCCACCAGCGCGGTGAGCTGGCCATCCTTCAGCTGCTGCAGGCTTTCCTTGCGCTGCTGTCCGGATACTTGGGTCATGGTCACAACAGCCGCCGCGGCAATCACCAACAGGACAACAACGCTGGAGATCAGGATGAGGGCCAGTTTGGGCTTTTTGGGCGCCGGTTGCCCTGCGGGGTCCGGTTGCTGCGGGAGGTCCGGTTGACTTGTGGGTCCGGGTTCAATCGTCATGGCTATTCCCCGTCCTTGCCTGCAGCATCAAACTGGTCCGTGCGCTTCTTGAGGGCACTTTCAAACTCTTTGTTGGAGTCATTGGCGTTATTGATGAGCTGGGTGTATTGCTCCTTCGCGGAGCTTTCATACTTTGTTTCGGCGGTTTTGAGTGCGTCGTTGATATCCAGCATCGCCAGGCCAGCCAGCATCCGTTTGGCCAGGCGCTCGAAGTCGTCCTTGCCATCCAGGGCTTCCTGTTGTTTGTCCCGCTGTCCGCGGATGATGCCCTCAACCGAGGTCAGGAGTTCGGTTGTCCCGGCGTCGGTGTTCTCCTTGGCTGAGGCTATGGCCGTCAGGCAGGACTCCGCAGCCTTGACGTAATCTGCGGAGTACGTCTCGCTGCCAACATTCAAGGACGAATGCAGGGGAGCGCAGGGACCACCAATGGATTGGGTTATGTTCGCCGTGTTGACCACCAGTTGATCGTTGTAGGCGATCACGGCTCCGTAGTGCTCTTTGAACCGGTTGTAGGCGTCGCGGATTTCCTGTTCCTGCACTGCCGGTGATGACCCCATCCGTTCCAAACGGTCCCGGTTTATCCCTGACTCGCGTTTCAAGCGGTCACCATCCTGGTTGAGGACCGTGTCCTTGGCCTCTTGCCCGGCGGTTTCGGACATCACATTCGTCAGCCGGACCGAGAACTGGGTGACCAGCGGATCGTAGAGGTTCATTGAGTTGTCCAGTATGAGGCGTTCCTTGTCCAAACGGACCACATCTGCGCGCTGGACGCCTGCCGGGCGGGAGAGGGCAAACCACGTGCCGAGTCCTCCAGCCAGGACAGCGATGACAACCACTGCGACGATGATGATAGTACGCCGGGACTTTCTGCGGCCTGGTTGGGCTGCTGCATCCAAAGTCTCTTCCCCCATTTTCTTGAGTCTCCTAGACGTCGTGCTGTAGCCGTTTGACAAAAAGTTTGGTCCGTTCCTGCCGGGGTGCGCGCAGCACCTCGGCAGCGGGACCCCGTTCCACCACCACGCCGCCATCCATGAAGATGACCTCGTCCGCCACGTGCTGGGCGAAAGCAAGTTCATGGGTCACGATCACCATGGTCCAGCCCTCTTCAGCGAGTTCCTTGATGACGCCCAGGACGTCTCCCACCAATTCGGGGTCCAGCGCGGACGTAGGCTCGTCGAACAGGAGCAACTGGGGCTTGAGGGCAAGGGCCCTGACAATGCCCACACGCTGCTGCTGTCCGCCGGAGAGCTCAAAAGGGTATGCGTCGCGCTTGTCGGCAAGGCCAACCCGTTCCAGCAGGCGTTCGGCTTCGGCGATGGCTTCGGCACGCGGCCGCTTCTGGACCTGGACGGGGCCCTCGATAATGTTCTTCAGGACCGTCATGTGCGGGAACAGGTTGTAGTGCTGGAAGACCATGGCGCTCCGGTCCCGCAGTGCGGCGATCTCCTTCTTGCCAACTTTGGCATCGAAGTCGATGGCCAGACCGCCCGCGGCATCACTGTCCCCGAAGGTGACCGTGCCGCCGTCGGGAATTTCAAGGCCGTTGAGCGAGCGCAGGACGGTGGTCTTGCCTGAGCCTGAGGGACCGATCAGGGCTACCACCTGGCCGCGGCGGATATCGATGTCGATGTCCCGCAGCACCACGTTGCTTCCGAACGCCTTGGCGAGGTTCCTTGCTTTCAGGACAGACGTAGCGCTCGGCTCCGGGATGGATTCGTTAGTGGGCGACATAGCGGTCCAATCTCTTTTCCACGGCGGACTGCGCGGTGGAAAGGACCAGGCAGATGACCCAGTAGACCAGGGCTGCCTGCAAGTAGAGGATCAGGAACTCGTTGCTGAACGCCGCAATTTGCTGGGCGTTGCGGAAGAGTTCGGTGACCAGGATCAATGATGCGAGGGACGTGTCCTTCACCAGTGAAATAAAGGTGTTGGACAACGGCGGTACTGACACCCTTGCGGCTTGGGGGAGGATGATGCGGACCAGGGTCTGCGGGCGCGACATGCCGATGGTGTGGCCGGCTTCCCACTGGCCCTTGGGCACGGACAGGATGGCGGCGCGGATGATCTCGGCCGCGTAGCCGCCCACGTTCAGGGAGAACGCGATGATGGCGCTGGGCCAGGGATCCAGCCTGACCCCGATGCTGGGTAGCCCGAAGAAAATCACGAAGAGCTGCACCAGCAGGGGCGTGCCTCGGATGACCGATACGTAGAAGCGCCCCAGGCCCGAGAGAAACCAGTTGGGGCTCAGCCGCAACAGTGCAACCACCAACGCCAAAACCAGCCCGAAGGCGAACGAGGCAAGGGTCAGGGGTATGGTGCCCGTGACGGCGCCGGTAATGATCGGCCCGAAGGAACTCCAGATGAGGTCCCAGTTCATTTATTTGGTGACATCTGCGCCGAAGTACTTATCCGAAATCTTCGCAAGGGTGCCATCGGCCCGGAGATCGGCCAGCGCCTTGTCCACCGCTGCGGTGAGCTCGGTGGACCCCTTGCGGAAGACAAACGCACTCTCGGTCTTCTCCGGCGCTTCCGCCGCGACCTTCAGTCCGGAGTCGGGAGTGTTCTTGGCGTAGTCCAAGTAGGTGAGTTTGTCGTTCACGGTGGCATCCACGCGTCCCTGCTGCACCAGGGTGGCGGACTGCGCCCAGCCCTCAACCGCCTGGACATTGGCGCCGGCTTCAACGGCCATCTTGTAGAAGTTGCTGGTCAGCGATTGTGCCGTGGTCTTGCCCTTGAGGTCCGCGAAGCTGTTAATGCTGGTGTTGTCCGACTTGGTCACCACCACTCCGGTGGAGACGGTGTAGGGCGTGGAGAAGTCGTATTTGGCCTTGCGCTCGTCATTGATGGAAATCTGGTTGGCGATGGTGTCGAAGCGCTTGGAGTCCAGCCCGGCGAAGATGCCATCGAACTGCGTTTCCTGGAACGAGGCCTTCACGCCGAGTTTCCCGGCCACGGCCTGGGCGATCTCGACGTCGAATCCGGTCAGTTCGCCTGCGCCGTCAGCATGGAAGCTGAAGGGACGGTAGGTACCCTCGGTGGCGATCACCAATTCACCTTTGGACTTCACATCTGAAAGGGACGTGTCGCCGCCTGACTGTGCGGGCGTGGACCCGCCACCGCACGCAGAAAGTGCAAGGGCGGCCGAGGCCAGCGTAGCTGCGAGGACAGAGCGTCGGGTGCGAAGGCTGTTCATGGAGCCATCTTAGCCACCGTAAGGAACCTTGCTGGGTGTGGGGCCGCCGGCGACCGGCAACAGGGGCGTTAAAAAGGCTGAGTGGGGGCGGTCCCCAACAGCCCGCCACCACTCATCCCCCCAATTGTGTTCACGTGGGCGCCACATCCACCGGAAACCCGTTCTCTGATTCCGGTGTCAGGCTGCAACCGCGTTCACACATTCATGATTGTGCCACGATCTAATGGTTTTGTGAAAGTCTTACGCCGAGAGACGTCGTTTTCGGCGCGAATAGGCTTTCGAGAACCAGATCCCGGCCAACCCAATGGCCGTGGCCAGCACTGCGGAGTAGTTGATCAGCGAACGCAACCACAGGTGGACCAAGGGGATCAGGGGGAAGAGCTGGGAGATCAACAGCAGGGCCAGGCCGAGGAAGAGCAGGGCTGAGGCACCCCTGAGCAAGGCAGGGTAGCGGCCAACGATGGTCCGCCAGATCGCAGGCAACAAACAAGCCGACACATAGCCGGGATAAAAGCGCCCCAGCGCCGCGTAGGCCTCCATCGAGGGTCCCCACGTCAGCCCCGTCATGCCCACGGTGGAACCGCGTGTGTCCGTGATGACGAAGAAGAAAATGGTCAGCGCCACGGTGAATCCCAGGACGGTCAGCCCCCAGGGGCCGCGTATGGCGCGGACGGCTGACTGCGAGCCGAACCCCATGGCGATCTTGATGCCCATGAGCAGGAACGTTCCGTAGAGCAGGAACCGCAGGACCAGGTTAGTGACGTTGATTCCGCCCAAGAGTGCGTCGATGGCAAGGTAGGGCCCCTCGATGCTGAGGAGGATGTCCAGGGTGATCAACGCGAAGATGTAGAAAACCACCCGGTTCTCGCCCCGGATCAGGCTTGGGATCCGCGCAAGCGTAATTGCCAGGCAAACAACCAGCGTCACCCAAGGCAGGACAGCCGTCATCCGAGGTTCTCCCATATTCGTTCAGTACGTTCGTGGTCTTGTTCCTGGCGGCGCAGTGTCTTACCGAGGGCCAGGAGCCGTTCGCCGGCCAGGGTTACCAGTTCGCTTTGGGACATTTTGTCCAGCGCCTCCTGCCGGGCATTGGGTGGCCATCCGGCCTCGGCTTCGGTGATGAGCCCGCCCGCCACCAGTCCTCCGGCCGGTCCCACTCCTGCTGCCCGTGAGGTGGCGATGGCGAGTTCTGGTGGAAGCCTGTTGGCCGTCAAATGTGCCGAGAAATTTTGCGGGGCGATCCCCGTGGTGTCGCTGACCCGGTGGCGTAACTCGCCGTCGTCGATTGCGTCCACCCAGTTCCGCACCGACGTAGGGTGCGGTGGTTCGGAAAGGTGGCCAGCGGGCGCGGAACCTGGTTCGCTTCGGTCCACTACCGCGCGCAGCAAATCGATGGTGGCGATCTGGCTCACGAGTTCGCAGCCCGTGGGCGGGACCGGCGCGCCGCGGAGTTCGGAGTAAAGATCGAAAGTGGACAGTGCTTCCACGGGGCTCAGCTGGAAGCCGCGGCTGATACTCACCAAAGTGGACTCGGCAACCTTGCCGCGGACCAACTGCTGGGCCAGTGTTGTCCGCTTGATGCCGGCGATCCTGCAGACGTCAGCTGTGCTGGCATCGGGCGCAACGCCGTGAAGCCAGCGCTGGAACGCCTTGGACTGTAAGGGCATGTGGAACTTTCCGGGAAGGGTCGCGGGGCAGGACAGGAGTAGGCCGTAAGTGGGAGTACGAATCGATTTTACGCGGACGCCACATTGAATTATGCTTGATGCTTGAACCCGTTGGTCCGTACACCCCCCAAGTCCGGACCAACGGGTTTTTCCATGCCTGCGGGAATCGCGGCCTGAATTCCTGCGTTTTCCCTGCTGGAGGATACACAAATGACAGCAACCTTGGTGGCCAAGAATCTTGCCGGTGGCCACGGCCATCGAACACTCTTTTCCGAACTTTCCCTGACGGTGGCTCCCGGCGACGTTGTCGGCGTCGTCGGCGCGAACGGTGCCGGTAAATCCACGCTGCTGCGCATCATTGCCGGCGTGGACCAGCCCCAAGCGGGCAGCGTCAGCCTGGCGCCGTCGGACGCGTTTGTTGGCTGGTTGCCGCAGGAGCACGAGCGCACTGCCGGCGAAACAATCGGGGCCTACATTGCCCGGCGCACCGGCTGCGCCCAAGCAACGACAGAGATGGAATCCACCGCAGAGGCCCTCGGCTCCGGGGCTCCCGGCGCCGATGACGCCTACTCCCTGGCCTTCGACCGCTGGATGGCGTCAGGGGCAGCAGACCTGGAAGACCGTATCCCGGCCGTGCTGGCGGACCTCGGGCTGGAGCTTGGCGCAGAGGCCCTCATGACCGGACTTTCCGGCGGACAGGCCGCGCGCGTGGCATTGGCTGCATTGCTGCTCAGCCGCTTCGACGTCGTCCTCCTTGACGAACCCACCAACGATCTTGACCTCGACGGCCTGGCCCGCCTGGAGGCTTTCGTCCAGGGCCTGCGCGGCGGCGTGGTGCTGGTGTCCCACGACCGTGAATTCCTGGCCCGCTGCGTCACTACCGTGGTGGAACTGGACCTCGCCCAGAATTCCGTGGCCGTTTATGACGGCGGATACGAGGCCTTCCTCGAAGAGCGTGCAGTAGCCAGGCGCCACGCCCGTGAACGCTACGAAGAGTTCGCCAACACCAAGGCAGACCTGGTGTCCCGCGCGCGCACCCAACGGGAATGGAGTTCCCAAGGCGTCCGGAACGCCATGAAGAAGAACCCGGACAACGATAAGATCCGGCGCGCCGCGAGCAGCGAATCCTCGGAAAAGCAGGCCCAGAAGGTCCGCCAGATGGAGTCCCGGATTGCCAGGCTCACCGAGGTCGAAGAACCTCGCAAGGAATGGCAGCTTCAGTTCAGCATCGGCCAGGCACCCCGCTCCAGTGCCGTCGTCGCCACCTTGCGTGACGTCGTCGCGCGCCAAGGTGACTTCACGCTGGGACCGGTGAACCTCCAACTCAACGGCGGCGAACGCATCGGCATCACAGGACCGAACGGGGCCGGCAAGTCGACGCTCCTGCGCCTGCTGCTGGGAACGCAGGAACCGGACGACGGCGATGCCTCCATGGGCGCCTCCGTCGCCATCGGCGAAATCGACCAGGCGCGTGGACTGCTCGACGGCGGGCAGCCGCTCGGAGATGCAGTGGAAGCCGTGCTGGTGGACTGGAACAGTGCGGATGTCCGGACGCTTTTGGCCAAGTTCGGCCTGAAGGCGGACCACACCGCTCGGACAGTGGATTCGTTGTCCCCGGGGGAGCGGACCCGTGCTGCCCTGGCCCTGCTGCAGGCCCGTGGCGTCAACCTTCTGGTGCTGGACGAGCCCACCAACCATTTGGACCTCCCTGCGATCGAGCAGCTTGAAGAGGCGCTGGAAAGCTACGAGGGCGCGCTCTTGCTGGTCACCCATGACCGCCGGCTGTTGGAAAACGTTCGGCTCGATTCCCGCTGGCACCTCGAGAACGGCCAAGTCCAGGAACTTCACCACACCCCAAGCCAGGAGAAATAACCATGAGCATGGACCGCGTGGCCTGGAGCTCGCTGTACAACATCACCACTGCCAAGAGCGGATCGAAACCGTTCTCCAAGGAAACGCTGAAGCGCGTTATGGCTTTTGCTGCCCCGCACAAGGCCAAGCTCATTGCCTTCGTGATCGCTTCCATCGCAGGTGCTTTCCTGGCTGTTGCGACGCCCGTGCTGGCAGGTCAGGTAGTTGACGCCATCATCGCCAACGCCGGTGTTGGAACGGTGATTTGGCTCGCCGTCCTGATCGCCATCGTCGCCGTAGGCGAGGCCGGTGTGGGGCTGGTGACCCGCTGGCTGTCATCCATCATTGGCGAGGGCGTCATTGTGGATCTCCGCACCCGCGTCTTTGACCATGTGCAGCGCATGCCCATTGCCTTCTTCACCAGGACCCGCACCGGTGCCCTGGTCAGCCGACTGAACAATGACGTCATCGGAGCGCAGTCCGCCTTCGCCGGCACGCTGTCCGGAGTGGTCAGCAACGTGGTGGCTTTGGCCCTCACACTTGCGGTCATGCTGAACACGTCATGGTTGGTGACCGTGCTGGCCATGGTCCTGCTGCCCATCTTCCTGATCCCTGCCCGGCGCATGGGCTCCAAGTTGGCGGACCTCCGCCGTGAGGCTGCTGCGCACAACGCGGCCATGGGTACGCAGATGACCGAGCGGTTCTCCGCACCGGGTGCCACCCTGGTGAAGCTGTTCGGCCGCCCCGACGAGGAATCCCGGGAATTCGCTGCCCGCGCGGGACGGGTGCGGGACATCGGTATCCGGACTGCGATGCTGCAGTTCACCTTCGTCACGGCACTGACCCTGGTGTCGGCGTTGGCTCTTGCCCTGGTCTACGGACTCGGCGGCTGGCTGGCCATCGGCGGGCAACTGGCGCCCGGTGACGTGGTGGTCCTGGCGCTCCTGCTGACCCGCCTCTACGCTCCGCTGACTGCGCTGTCCAACGCCCGTGTGGAAATCATGAGCGCGCTGGTCAGCTTCGAGCGGGTGTTTGAGATCCTGGACCTGCAGCCCCTGATCACCCAGAAACCGGACGCCGTGGAAGTTCCGGCCGGACCGGTGGCCGTGGAGTTCGACGACGTCCGCTTCTCCTACCCTTCCGCGGATAAAGTGTCCCTTGCCTCGTTGGAAGAGGTGGCAACCCTGGACACCCGGGGCGGCGAGGAAGTCCTGCACGGGATCAGCTTCAGGGTGGAACCCGGCCAGACTGTGGCCTTGGTGGGCTCCTCGGGTGCGGGCAAGTCCACAGTGGCCCAGCTGCTCTCGCGTTTGTACGACGTCGATTCAGGCGCCGTGCGCCTTGGCGGACAGAACCCCGGAACCGGTGTGGATGTCCGCGATCTAAGTTTCGATTCCCTGCGGGACACGATGGGCATGGTGACCCAGGACGGCCACCTGTTCCACGAAAGCATCGCGTCCAACCTGCGCCTCGCCCGTCCGGATGCCACCGAAGACGACATGTGGGATGTGCTCCGCCGGGCACGCCTGGAACCGATGATCCGGTCATTGCCTGACGGCTTGGAAACCGTGGTGGGGGAGCGCGGCTACCGGCTCTCCGGCGGTGAACGCCAACGCCTCACCATTGCCCGCCTCCTGATCAAGCAGCCGCGGGTTGTGATCCTCGACGAAGCCACTGCGGCCTTGGATTCCACCAACGAAGCCGCCGTGCAGGCGGCCTTGGGCGAGGCGCTCGAGGGGCGTACCGCCGTCGTGATTGCGCACAGGCTGTCCACCATCCGCGCGGCGGACGCCATTTTGGTGGTTGAGGACGGCAGGATCGTGGAACGCGGCACGCACACCGAACTGCTTGCGGCAGAGGGAAGGTACGCCGAGCTGTATCAAACCCAATTCGCCGAAGCCACAGCGGTGGCCCAGGAAGCCGTCCCGGAGCTGTAGCTGATCTGCTACCTACTTGGGCGTGGTCAGCAGCGGGATGACGTGGTCCGTCAGCAGGGGCGCAAGGTCCGTGGGCAACGGCCCGTTCAGGTCCAGCCAACGAATCTCGGCGATCTCCGCCGAAGGGTGCGCCTCCCAGGTTCCGGGAGCGGTGAAGACTGTGGCCTCAATGTTCGTTGCTGCTTCGTTGGCGGCCACGGCAAGCCAGACACCAAGGGGCTGGAGCCGGTCCGCTGCTACTTCGATGCCGACTTCTTCAGACAGTTCCCGCGAAGCTGCTTCAACCGCTGTTTCGCCGGGCTCGGGCTTGCCGCCCGGATGCATGAACTTATCCGTCCCGCGCTTGCGAACGGTGAGCAGGTGGCCTTCGTCGTTGTAGACGCAAACGGCGCTGACCACGATGAGGTCCGTAGTGGTCACCATTGCCTCCCGGCGTTGAGTCGGACCAGGTGCGATTCCAGGAGCAAATCCTTGGCGGGCCCATGGACATCCCACGTAAAGCTGAACGAATCCGGGCCCTCAAGGACGTAGTTGACGCGGTAATCGTCGGGATCGCACCAGTGCTTGTCCTGGTTGCGCTGCTCAGAGAAGCTCATGATGTGGAAGGGCCTGCCGTCGGGAAAGAACACGTCCATCGAATCCGTGGCGGCGCCTGGTGTGAGGACATACTCGCGGAAAGCCGGGCCGGAATGGGTAGGCCAGTGCATGGTGCCGTCTTCGCGGTAGTCCAGGCCGCCGTCGGGGTTCAGTGCATAACGCACGACGCCGGTAAAAGTACCGCGGGTGCCGGAGGCCCGGTCCAGGAGTGTCCGCTCCACAGTCCAGCTGCCGGCCAAGTAGGCCTGCAAGTCCTGGATGGGTTCCTGGTGGTTCAAGTGCCCTCGATTGGAATCGAACCAACGACACCGGCTTTAGGAGAGCCGTGCTCTATCCACTGAGCTACGAGGGCCTGTGTGTCCATGGCTCTGAATCCCACTGCTGGAGCTCGAGGGCCCGGACACGACTACAAGCATACAAGCTGCCGGGGCGCTGCCCGAACACCGCTAGGCTGGCGACCATGAAAGGGCACTCGACTGCAGCAGCACCGGCCGGATCGTTCCTCCCCAACCTCCGCAGCGTCAGGGCGAACATCGGCGGCTGGGCGCAGCTGAGCGTCGTCCAGTACTTTGTGGCCGAAGCCGCCGTGATCCAGGCCTGGGCAGGTCCGGAGCCCTACAGCAGGGCCACTGGCTACATCAGCGACCTGGGAGCCATCTCTTGTGGCGTGTACGAGGACAGGGCCGTCTGCTCGCCCTTGCACTTGCTGATGAACGCCTCCTTCGTGGTCCAAGGACTGGGCCTGATCCTGGGGGCGCTCTTCCTGACCGCCGGGCTCCTGTGCGTAGCAGCGCGACCCGGTGTTGCTGCCCGGCGTTTCCGGTCCGTTGCAGCCGATTCCGCTCCAGCCCGCGTGCTGACTGTGCCGTGGATCCTGGCCGTCGCGATCCGGATCCTCACCGGAGTTGCCGGCGTAGGAACCGTCCTTGTTGGGTTGGTGCCTGAAGACCTCGACTCGCCATGGCATTTCGCAGGTGCCCTGATGTTCTTCATCGGCGGTGGATTCGCCCTGCTGCTGTTGGGCGTCCTGTGGTTCCGGCAGACTCCGGTCAGCTGGTTCCTTGCCCTGTGCGGCCTGGTTTGTATCGTTGGGCTCATCATTGGTGGGGTCACCGGGATGGAAGTTGCCCTGCCCGGCCTTGTGGAGCGGCTGATGGGGTACCCGGTGACCATCGGGTTGGCAGCAGCCGGGCTGGTGATCGCCCAGCGGGTGCACACGGAACGGAAGGCAATACGGTTGGGCTGAGGGGGGCCCTGATGCACGCAGAAGCGAACAACTGGTGCGCCGGACCTTGGCGGGGTCTATTCTGGCGCTATGACGACGGCGGCCGGTCCGCGCGGCAGTGACCGCGGGCTTCTGCCCGACCTCGCCGGGAGACGCGAGCTGGTTGGGGGATGGGCAGCGATCGCGCCCATCCACTACTTCATTGTGGAAGCCGTGGCGATAGCTGCGTGGCTGGGCAACCCGGGCTATGAACGGCGGGCACACGTCATCAGCGATCTCGGTGCGGCCCACTGCGGACCTTTCAACGGGTATGAAGTCTGTTCCCCGCTCAATTGGTTGATGAATGTCTCGTTCGTGCTTCAGGGCGCAGCCATGATTCTGGGCGCCGTGTTGGTCAATACGGCCGTGTTGTCCATCGCGGCCGAGCCGGGCGCGCGGGTCATCACTCCCCGGATGGCCTCGGAGTCCCGCAGGGCAGCGGAGTCCATTCCCTGGCTCGCGGCCGGGGTTGTGCGGGCGCTGATCCTCGTGGCGGGCATAGGCCAGGCAATGGTTGGGCTTGTTCCCGAAGACACGGACCTGGCGTTGCACCTGGTCGGCGCGGGCATGTACTTCATTGCCGGGCCACTGTCCTTGGCGATCCTGGGCGTCGTGTGGAGGAGGCATACGCAGATGTCCTGGTTTGTCCTCGTGTGCGGTGCGGTGTCCCTGGGAACCACCATCTACATCCTTGCAGTGGGGCTGCGCGTGGAGGAACCGGGTGCGATCGAACGGACCATGGCCTATCCGATCATCATGGGGTTATCCATGGTGGGCCTGGTAGTGGCACGACGGGTGACGAAGCAAAGGAAAGCTGTCAGGGCTGTGGTGCGTTCTTCCGTCCCAGGAACACCGCAGCCACGCCGCACAGGAGGCTGATGAGGAACAGCACCCACGACGCAACGGTGAGCGAAGAGGCCAAAGCCACCGCACCGGCGTCGGGCGTGTCCGTGGACAGCATGGAATCGATGGCCACATTGGACCACAGGTGGGCCACCGCGAACAGCAGCGGAGCAGCCCACATGGCCCAACGCCATGACTTCCGCGCCACATTGGTGCCGATCAGCAGCAGCCAGCTGAAGCCGAAGATCAGCGGAAACAGCGTGCCGGCAGTCTTGTGGACGTAGTTGAGCTGGCCGCGCGCGGACTCATCCATGGCATCGCGGAGCTGCGAGACGTAGTCCTGTGAGAAGCCGCCGATCAGCGAGTCCGGCATCGCCAGCCCGCCGGAGAGCTGGGTCATCTGGTTCAGGGTCAGCAGGTGCAGGTACCAGAACAGGAACAGGCTGGCCACGACGCCCGCGATCACAATGAGCTTGGAGTTGCTCTGCGCCTTTTGCGGGGTGCGCTGGGTGGTGGTGTTGATCACGGGAGGCAAGGTGTGATCGGGAACCACAGCCTTTGCTCCGTGCTTCTTGATGCGCTGCGCTGGTGTCTTGGCCATGTCATCCATTATCCCGCCACATAAGCTGGAACCATGACCACCGGCAGGCACACCGCAACTGAACTCGATCCTTCACTCGACGACTACCAACTGGCAAGCGCGCTTGTCCGCGAGGCAGGCCAACTGGCGCTGCTCATGCGGATGGGCGGCTTGCAGGGCGAACGCAAGACCTCGGTGTCCGACGTCGTCACGGCGGCCGATCACGCTGCAGAGGCATACGTCCTGGAACAGTTGCGGCGCTGCCGCCCCGAGGATGGCATCCTCGGGGAAGAAGGTGCGTCGGTGGCCGGAACAAGCGGCCGGACCTGGGTGATCGACCCCGTGGACGGCACCTACAACTTCCTGCACGGCTCCACGTACTGGTGCTCGGCCATTGCCCTCAAACGGGACGATTCAGACCACGGGGGCACCGCGGTTGTTGATCCGGACGTGCTGCTTGGCGCCATCTACCAGCCCGAATTAGACAAGCTTTGGCTTGGCGGCGGGGAACACCCCGCGACGCTGAACGGAGAACCGATCTCCGGCTCCGGCGACCGCTCCGTCAGTGAAATCAGCGCAGCTACCTACATCCACCCCACGTGGCTGGCGGACCCCCGCACAGCCATGCCGTGGCACGCTGCCGCGATCACTGCCGCGTCCCTTCGTATGTTCGGGTCCGGCTCCTGCGACCTTGGCCGGGTTGCCGACGGCGAACTCGGCTGCTGGTTCCAGCACAGCTGCCCCGAATGGGACTGGCTCCCCGGTAAGGCGATTGTCCGTGCCGCAGGCGGGGACACCGCCGTCGTGAAGGTCAACGGACTTAACTGGTTCGTCGCTGGAGGCCCGACGGCGGTGCGCGAGTTGAGCGCGGCGCTCACCTCTGTTCCCCAATTTGCCTAGGTGCTGAAACCGGGTTAACCCCTTCGGGTACCCCTGCGAAGCTCCACTGTTTGCCCTTGTTATTTTGCACCGGGGGGCGTTTGCCCCCACGGTCTCAGCTGCAGGCAAGCCTTGTCCTGCAGCGTTCGCAAGGGGGAAGTACTTGAACAGCAAGAGCAAGCTGTGGCCCACCGCCGTCGGCGTTACCGCCGTCTCGGTTCTGGCCATCGGCCTCGTGGCCGCACCGGCAGCCAACGCAGCACCCACTGACGTCATTTCGGTCGGCAGTGGACAGATCATTGATGGCTCAGTCCTGGCCATCCCGAACTTCGCCGGCCTCGCAGCCAACGGCGCAGCCAAGGCCGAGCAGATCGGCACGCCGCCGTCCGGCCCGGCCATCATCGAAAACACCACCCCGCTGGATCTCAGCGCGGTCTTCGGCGTAGTCAACGTCGGTGCGGGCAACATCCCGCTCCTTCAGGACAACGGCATCATCCAGGTTGGTGCGGTCAGCCAGTACGGCAAGGCCGTCAACGACGGTTCCTCCGAAGCATTCTCGGGCACTGTCTCCGGCGCTCCGGGTCTGGTAACCCTGCCCGGCGGCCTTCCGACCTCGGGCGACCCGGCCATTCCGGCAGCCCGTATCTCGGCCGGCACCGCAGACATCCTTGGTGGCACCGACCTGGTCAACCTCCAGCTCGACATCACCACCCTCGCGGCAGCAGCCAAGAAGGACCAGGGCGCAGCACCCCAGGGCGCCTACGCCCTTGCCGGTGTTTCGGCTGAGGTCGGCGGCACAGTGGTGGGAGGCGTTGCAGGCACCGTCAGCACCGCGATCAACACAGCCAACCTCGTCCTGACCCCGCTCGGCGTGACGGTTGCCAACCCGGTGGCCGGCGGCACCATCGCCATCACCGAAGCTGACCTCCTGGCCGCGGCAGGCGTTGCGGACCTGAATTCCCTGGCGCCTGGAACGGATTTGGTTTCCTTCCTGCCCCAGGCCGTCGCCACCAAGCTGACCACCCTGGTCAGCAGCACCCTGGCAACTGCCACTGCTGCCGTGAATGGCCTTGGCCCGATCGCCCAGCTCACCGCCGGACCTGCCCTGGCAGTCCTGACCGCGGCACTTAACGGTGTTGTCGCAGGCGTGGCAACCACCATCGTCACCCCGCTTGGTTCAGCCCTGACTGCTTTGGTTTCGGCCAAGGTCAACGTCCAGGAAACCGCACCGTCGGGCGCCTTCACCCAGCGCGCCCTGCAGGTCGGTATTGCCGGGGGCGCCATTGCCACCGTCAACCTCGCCAACGCAACTGTTGGTCCCAACCTTGACGCAGCGGCGATCCCGCTGGTCAACGCCGACACCATGGCCATCAGCGGTGGCGTGGCCCTCCTGGCACTGCTCACCTGGCTGTTCGTTCGCTCGCGCCGCCGGTCTGCGGTAGCTGCTGCCTGATCGCCTTGAGCGCATCAAGCATCAGCGAAAGGAGAACTCCTTATGTACGGCCATAACTGGACTGCAGGCGGCACAGCAGCCGGCGGTACCGCCCTCGCTGTCACCGGAGCCCCCACCCTTGGGTGGGTCATCCTGGTGGGTGTTGCCTTGCTGATCACCGGCTTCGTGGTCCTGCGTAACAGCAGGCTCAAGGCTGCGAAGCGGGATGCGGGCCCTAACCCGTAGCACCACCGGGGGGGGGGGGGGGGGCGCCCCGCGCCCGCCCCCCCCCCCCAAATTTTTTAAACACCCCCCCCCCCCCCCCCCCCCCCCCCCGCCACCCTTACTCTTTTTCGAACAGGCCTCCCCGGCCACGCCCCAAGCATGGGAAGTAAATGTCGGTACTCGAATCCGCGCAGGCGCTGGCTTTTGTGCTCCTGGTGGTTTTTCTGTCATATATCCTCGTGATCCTGGTGCCGTTCCTGCGGCGCAAACCCGATCCCGAGGGCGATCCCGGCTCTTTCTCCTGGCATGTGTTCATTCCATGCCGTGACGAGGAGGTGGTCATTGGGAAAACGCTGGAGCTGCTCCGTGCGAAGTTTCCCGAAGCCCATGTCTGGGTAGTCGATGACGACAGCGACGATGCCACGGCGGCCATTGTTGAAGCGGCTTCGGACCGCGACAGCATGATCCACCTGGTCCGACGCCGGCGGCCACTGGCCCGCACCGGCAAGGGGGACGCCCTCAACGCCGCCTACCGGACCCTGGACGGATGGCTGCCCGCCGACGTCGACCGTTCCTCGGTGATTGTCCTGGTGGTCGACGCCGATGGTCACCTTGCCGACAACGCCTTCCGGCAGGCGGCCGGTCCCCTCGCGTTCGGCGACGCAGAGGTCGGCGCCGCGCAAACCGCCGTGTTTATGTCCAACCTGGAGGACCCCGAACTCAAGGGTGGCCAGGGGCTCGACCGCATCAAGAAGGCCTTCGGCCGCTACCTGGTCCTGATGCAGGACATGGAATTCCGCACGACCATCGCAGCAATGCAGTCCCTCCGGCGCCACACCCTGACCGTGGGGCTGGGCGGAAACGGCCAGTTCACCCGGCTGTCCGCCCTGGACGCCATCGCCAGGACGTCGGGACAACCGTGGCACGGCGCGCTCCTTGAAGACTATGAACTCGCCATCCACATCATGCTGGGCGGCTACAAGACCGTGTATATGCACGACACCCACGTGGCGCAAGAGGCACTTCCGGACCTCCGCCGCCTCCTGACCCAAAGAACACGCTGGTGTCACGGCGGCATGCAATGCAGCACCTATTTGAAGCGGATCTTCGAGTCGCCGTACTTCAGCAATGTTGGCGCGATCGAATCCAGCTACTTCCTGATCCAGCCGTTCATCCAGATTGTTGGCCTGGTCCTGTGGCCGACGCTGTTCGTCACCATGGTGGCCCAGGGCGCACTGACCATGGGCAGCTTCGCAGCCTGGATTTCCGCGGCCTGGTTCATCATTCCGTTGATCTTCGCCACCGGCGTGCTGCCCTTCGCCCTGTGGGGACTGGTGTACCGGCGGCAGGTGACGCCGGAAAAGAACTTCATGATGGGCGTGGTGTGGGGCCTTGGCTATTGGCTCTATATGTACCAAAACTACGTGACGGTGCTGCGGGCAACGTACCGCCTCATCACGGGCCGGCAGGGCTGGGCAAAAACCCGCCGTAACCACGAGTCCGACGTCAAACTCCTAGCGAAGGAAGCCTAGTGGCAATGAGCGCCGACATCAGCAACGTCTCCGTCCCCCGTGGACCGCGCGCCATACCCGTTCGGAAGGGCCGCGGCGGGGGCGTGATCGGGCTGGTCTTCATCGCTGCGGCCGTAGTGGCGATGCTCCAACAGGAAAGCATCCGGGCAGCGGAAGCCTGGCTCATGGCTACCGTCTTCGACGGAATCCTCGGCGGGGCGTCCTACAGTGTGGACGACATCATCTTCCACAACGTCGGTGGCGGCCAGCCCTACGCACTCATGGTCACTGGCCTTTGCTCCAGCGCAGTCCTCCTGACACCCATCGCCGCACTCGCCGGAATCCTGTTCCTCATGGGCCGCATCCCGGTTGCGCGGCTCATGCCCGCTGCCATCACTGCCCTGGTCATCGTCTCTGTCAGCAACGCCATCCGATACTTCATGATCGCGGCGGCACAGCAGAGCTGGGGACAGCAAGGCTTCGACCTCATGCACCACTTCTTCGGCTCCTTCGTGGTGATTCTCGGCTTCGTGGCCGCCATCATCGTCCTGGTGCGGGCCGCCGTCGTCCGTAAAGGCCGTGCCGCTCCGGCTCGCAGGGGCCGGCGTGCGTCGTAGGCTGCCACTGGTCTTCGCGGCTGTTGCGCTCACGGCCGCCATGGCGTTGGCCGGCTGCGCGCCCGGAGATGCCGAATCGGCCACTGACGGCCAGGTAACCGGCGCTTCTTCGGAAAGCACAGCGGGCCAGTGCCACGTGATCACCACCCCGGAGGAATACGGTGCAAGCAGTGACTCGCGTCCCGCCGTTGCGTGTTCCGAGCCGCACACCACTCAGACATTCCTGGTTTCCAGTGTCCCCGAACCGTTGGCCGGCCGGGCCGAGCGCCCGCTCCACGAGCAATTGCAGAACCTCACCACTCGTCTTTGCCCGGCAGCCGAGCTGCGCAAGTACCTTGCCGGCAACGACCGCGACGCTACGGCGGGCATGGCCGTCACCGGTTTCTATCCGAGCCGGTCCGAGTGGGCTGCCGGGAGCCGGACTGTACGCTGCGACGTCCTGCTGACATCGCCCGACCAGGCTCCGCGGGAAACCACCATGGACCTCAAAGACGCGCTCGCGGGGCCGGATTCGGCGCAGATCCGCCTTTGCTATGCCCAGGAAATCAAGGACGGCGTGCTCAGCTCCGAAGGCTCGGATACCACCTGTTCCGAGCCCCACACCACCGAGGACGTCAGTGCTTGGTTCGGCCAGGACGCCTCGTTGGTCGGCCTCGCCGCGCAGCAGGAACGCTGCCTGCCGTTCGTTCTTGACTTCCTGAAAGTGGACGTCCTGCCGGCGGACGTGGAAGTCCGGCCAATTGTCAGGATCGACGGCGGTGCAAGGGCTGTCCGTTGCGGCGTGGCACCGCTGCAAGCCAGCCCGGAGCCCTGGACAGGAACGCTTGCGCCCCTGGCCGGCACACTGAATGGGGGAGCGGCCAATGGTTGAGACCAAGCCTGGAGAACCGAAACCATCCACACCCGAAGCGGGAGAGTTCGCTCCGATGCCGGTGCGGTCCGGCAAGGGCCCCACGTCCGGCCCGGTTCGCAGGGCAGCGGGATTTCTCGCCAGGTTCTTCGGACCCGGAGAGCTGGCGCTTGGAGGAGTCCCCGTCCCGGCTGTCCTTGCCGGCGTGGTGTCCGCCGTCGCCATGATGGTGAGGCTCTTCGTTCCAGGGCCTGTAGGCATGGCGGACCAGGGAGACGGCCACGCGCTGGTCTGCTCCCTTGGCGTCAGCAATGTCCGGCCCTGGGACTACGCCGACTTCACGAGGTTCATTTACCCAAGCTGGTCCCCGCACCACTTCGTCGGGGAGGCGTGCGGGGCTGTTGGCTCGGGTGAAGCCGTGTACTCGTCCCAACTGGCCTTCCTGTGGTTGGGCAAGGTGTTCACCCCGTTGTTTGGTTGGGGTCCCGGCCTGGATATGCGGGCCGTGGGGATTGTCTGCTGCCTCGTCTTCGGCTCGCTGATTGCCGCGCTGGTTGCTGTGCTGCCGGGACGCACCAGTTTCCGGCTCCTGGTGGCCGCACTGGTCGGTGCAGTGATGGCTGACGGTGTCTTTGCTGATTTCTTCATTTCCCCCTACCCCGAAGCTGCAGCTTTCCTGGGGACGCTGGCATTGCTGGTGGCGTTGCTGAACTACTGGAACGGCCGTGGAAACCGCTGGTTGGCCATCCTGTGGGTTGCCGCGGCCGGTACTTTCACGGTCGCGGCCAAGCCGGAGATGGTTTCGTGGCTGCCTGTGCTCGCGTTGGCGTTGTTGTGGCTGCCGTATGTTCGTTCGCAACGTTCCGGCCGCAGGGCACCGACGGCAAACTGGTGGCGGCAGCGCATGGTTCCGTTCGCGGCGATTCTGGCAATCGTAGCTTTCGCGGTGGCATTCCTTGCCGTTCAGCCCAAGCGCACCAGTGACGTGAACCTCTACAACGCTGTCTTCGCCGAAATCCTGCCGCACAGTCCGGTTCCTGAAGATGACCTCAAGTGGCTGGGCCTGGACCCGGGTTTCCTCGCGGCCAGCGGAACCACAGTTGCGTCGCCGCGTTCAGCTGCGTTGAACCCCAGGTTCCACGAGTTCCAGGAGCAGGCCGGGCCGGCGAAGCTCGTTGGGTTCTACCTGACGCACCCTGAACGGCTGATCGGTATTGGCGAACGGGGGATCACGGCCATGCTGGCACCCGAACTTGGCTACATTGGTTCCTACATGGAGGGGCAGGGGCATGAACCTTTCGACAAGGACCGCCGCTTCCCAGTGATCCTGGGCCTTTTCACCGCCATGAAAGCCGTGCCTGTGGCCTTGGTGGCCATGCAGTTGCTGACTCTATTGCTGGGCTTTGCCGTTGCCTTCCGTAAGAAGGCAGCAGTGGGTCGCCTTGCGGTAATTGTCGTGGTGGGCGGATGGTTGCAGTTCTGGGTGGTCATGCTGGGATCGGGACAGCCCGAGATGTATCGCCAACTGATCCTTTCCGGGTTCCATGCTGCGCTGTGCGTGCCATTGCTGGTGGCGTTGATCAGCATCCTGGCGTCCCAACCGCAAAAGCCTGTGCTTCAGCAACCGGAACCCGCGGTGCCTGACCAAGCGACGCCGGAGGTACGCCCTGAGAAGCTACGTGACCCAGCCGTCAGCGTTTAGCTGCTTGCGCAGGCTGATCACGTTGCCGAGCTTGATTCCGGCAGCGGCATAGCGCTGCCTGATCCTGTGCAGGTGGGCCTTGACGGTTTGTTCACTGATGCCCATGGCGTCCGCAACGCCGCGCACGGACAAAGCTTCGCTTCCGAGGTAGAGCTCCGCCAGCCGCTGTTCGCGCAGGGATAACTTGACCCGAACCGGTGCGGTATCGACCATGATGGCGGCCGCGTCGGGGTGCACGTACGGCTGCCCGTCAGCCGCAGCCCGGATGGCCGTCTCGGTGTGTGTGGGACCCGCGGACTTCGGCACGTACCCGAGGGCGCCGGCTGCGCGGGCTGCCCCTGCCTCCCACCCGTCCATGGCGGTGGCCAGGACCACCACCCGGAGGCCGGAGTCGATAAGCCAGTGGACCGCAGGAATCAGTTCTGCTTGGTGGTCCAAGGTCCCCAGGACGGCAACTGAAATGGAGTCCCCACCAAAATCGGGCTTGTCCAGGCGGGGTGGAATGGCGTTCAGCCCGGAGGCAACCACCAAGTCCGGAGCGTTGCAACGCAACCATGCATCCAAGGTGTCGATCATCAGCTGGTGATGATCGACAACCACCATACGGGTCACCATGGTTTCTGCGCCTTGGTACGGACCATGATGCTGGCACCTCCTGGATCTGTGTGGACGCGGGGGGAACCCAACAACTCGAGCTCGCTCCACAATGCCGGAGTGCATCGGTTGGGGTTCAGCTGGGTCACCCGCCATGTAATGAGCAACGTGGAGTCCATATCCGGTTCCACAAAGATGTGGATCCTTCGGGGCCGGTCAATCAACCGGTTGTCGGGCTCTCCTGCCGCTGTGGCCAGGAGCATGGTTGCCGCCAACACAGCTGACCGTGAAGCCTGCGGCATCCGGTCCACCAGGTCCGATTGCGCCACGACCATGACGGTGGATTCCAGGTCGGCCAACGCCAAGGACTCAGTGAGCCACGTGGTGGATTGCGAAAGCACCAACTGGTTGCGTAGCTGCTTTGCCAACTCCTGGGCCTGTTCCGAGAAGTGGGGGTCGAGGGGGAGTTCACGCCCCTCGGCAACCTTGGCGAACAACGACTGGATCTGTTGGTGCGTTTCGGCCAGGCCCTCGACCCTCCCGGAATCGCGCGACACGGATTGTTCGGTCAGTGTGTTCAGGGCCTCCAGGGTCCTCCGCTCCATGGCGCCGTGCAGGTGGCTGTGGAGGATAAAGACAGACAGCCCGCCCAGGAGGCCGGGGAGGAGGGTGATGAAGAAGATGAGCAGCCCTTCCCCGGAACCGAACCGCGGGGTGGTGGCGTAATAGGCGCCGCTCAGGACCGAGTTGGCGGCTACAAGGACCAGGAAGCCCAGCAGGTCCCAGCGCATGGCGACAAGGAAGACCAACGCAGTCCCGAGGAGAACGTTCAACGCCAGGGACAGGTAACCCGATGTGAGCGTGACGAATTGGGCGGTCATGGTTCCGGAAGCAATGGACGACGCCAGCCAGATGAGGCGCACGTAGGGCAAATGGCGGCGAGGTGTCTTCGGGGCCGAAGCCATGCTGGCCACGGCAAGCCCCAAAAGGTCGAACGCCAATGCGCCAAGCTTCAAACGGTCAAGGCTGCTTCCATCGAGGGAGGCGGCGTTCAGGATGCAGGAAATGATCCAAATGGTCACGCTGGTGATCACTACGACGGTCCGGGAAACGAACAGCGGGCCGTCCTTGGAAGCTGTGTTCAGGTGCGCCAGGCTCATGGCGCGTCCGCTTCGAGGACAATGGTGGTCCCACGGCCGGGGGCTGACATGACCTGGGCCCGGCCACCGACCCCGCCCATGCGGTTCACCACGGAATTCTTCACCCCGAAGCGTTCCGCGGGGATGGCATCGGGGTCGAACCCTACCCCGGAGTCGCTGATCAACACCGACACCAGTGAACCGGAGCGCGATACCAGCACGTCAACACGGTCGGTTCCGGCATGGCGGGCGGCATTGACCATGCATTCCTCGGCGGCATCGGCAATCGCCAACTGAAGCGGCACCGGCAATGTTCCCCCTTCGCCGAAGACGTCCACGGCGAATCCATCACGGCTGTGGTGGCGGGCGCGGTCCGTCAGCAGCAGGGCAAGTTCGTTGCAGGGTTCGACGCCGGCCACCGCACCTTGGGCGCCGACAGGACCGTCCAGGTGCCTCATCGCATCCCGTAGGTGGGCTTCGGCGGCCGAGGTCCGCGGATCCAGCCCACCGGCGTCGGGTGTTCCAGTGGTGAGCATTTCCCGCAACTCGTCCGGGGCCGCTCCTGCACCGCCCCTGGCCAGGAGCGTCAGTGAGCGCAGGACGGTGTCATGCAGGACCCTGGCCTCGGCTGCGGTGGCGTCGATTTTGGCGCAGGCTACAGCCTGGGCAGCGGCCGATTCCGCCCTGACGGCTTGATCGCGCCAATAGGCCGCAAGGGCTTTGGGTGCTGAATGGCCCACCACGAACATGACGTACCAGGCCCCCGTGACCATCAGCATGGTGGTAGGCCCCAGGTTATGAACCATGGACGACATGAGGGTGTGTCCCAAGACCAGAACTGCCAGAATTCCCGTAAAGACCGCGGATTTCCATGAATCACGCAGGGACAGGACCAGGGGTGAACTTGCCGCGAGGACCAGGCTGTGCGCCAGGAGTAATGAGTCTGAATCCTGGCGGTAGGTGACACCGGCGAGGAGTTCGGAAAGGGTGATCATTGCCAGGACGATCACCAGCCTGAGCGGCCAGGCGTCGGTCCACCACATCGCGGTAAGGCAAGCAAAAACCAGGACCATCAGCACGGCGGCAACCACACGGTGCCATCCCGGCCCGCCCATGATTGGCGCCAAGTACAGCCACGAAGCCGCGATAAAGACGAAGCTGACCACGGCACCGCTGCGGACCAGCACGTCCGAACCATACTGCACCGGCCGCTCTGTTGCCGGCCGGTTAATCCATGCCCCCATGAATGTCTCCCCCGAAACCCGTGTCACCTAAAATGGTGACGACATTTCCAAATCATATGGGGGGGAGGGGCGCGTTGTTGCGATACCCGGTGTCCCGACCCGCCATTGAAGTCGACATCGTGGAAGACCACGCCGTCCTTCTCGAAGGGTTGGCTCAATGGCTCCAGGCCAATGCCCCCGGGATTCGGGTGGTGGGCCGGTACGGCTCGTGGGCCGAAGCGGCCGCGAACCTGCGGGGGTTGTCCGACGTCGTGGTCCTGGACGTACTGCTCGGCGACCAAGTGCCGCTTCGCGCCAAAATCCAGGCAATCGTCTCCACCGGACCACAGGTGGTGGTCTGCAGTTCAGTGGTGGACCCCGCCGTGATGCGCCAGGCCATCGCTGCAGGAGCACTGGCCTACATCCCCAAGACGGCGCCCGCCGGCGTGGTGGAAACCGCGCTCCGCCAGGCGGCACAGGGAATCTCATATATTACGGAGGAAGTCGCAGCTGCCCTGCAAGCCGAGCAGGCCGGGCCTCAACTATCGGCGCGGGAGCATCAAGTGGTTTCCGTGTATCTGGGCGGCGTTGCCGGCACCCTTGCAGAGACCGCGCATGTCCTCGGAATTTCCATCGATGGGGTGAAGAAGCACCTGGCGGCGGTGCGGCGAAAATTCCAGGACGGTCCCGAACCGTTGACCCGGCTGGCACTCAGGGAGCGGTTGGTCTCGGACGGCTGGCTGCTGGAGGACCCAAAACAGTGACCTCCACGGCCTTCGATCCGGCCGCCGTGGAGTGCCCGCCTTATAGTGTCGGAGCCACCGCCTAGACTGGTAGGCACCATGGATATGTTGTTTGACCCCTACGCAGACGGACCCTTCAAAGCAGGCACCAAAGCCGCAGTCAAGGCTGCCCCGGAGCTTTCCCACTCAGGCGGCGGTGCGGCCGGCGCCCGCCTCCAGCCGGGAAACAGCGGGTCATCGGACGCTCCTCAAGGACCAGCTTCAGGTGGATGGGGCAACCAAAGCGGCTCCGGTCTGCCATCTGCTGAGGCACTCCTCCAAGGTCTGAACCCGCAGCAGGAAGAGGCAGTCAAACACGCCGGCAGCCCTTTGTTGATCGTGGCAGGTGCCGGGTCAGGCAAGACCCGCGTCCTCAGTAACAGGATCGCCTACCTCATCGCCACCAAGCGTGCCCACCACGGGGAAATCCTGGCCATCACCTTCACCAACAAGGCGGCGGCGGAAATGCGGGAACGCATCGAAGCCCTGGTGGGCGGCCGCGCCAAGAGCATGTGGATCTCCACGTTCCACTCCTCCTGTGTCCGCATCCTGCGCAGGGAAGCCACCACTGTCGGGCTGAACTCGAATTTCTCCATCTACGACTCCGCGGACTCACTGCGCCTGATCACCCTTGTGGCCAAGAACCTGGACCTTGATCCAAAGAAGTTCGCACCCAAGGCCATCCAGCACAAGATCTCTGCCCTCAAGAACGAACTCGTCGACGCCGACTCCTATGCGTCCTCCGCGAATTACAACGACCCCTTCGAAACCGCCGTGGCCGAGGTCTTCAAGGGCTACACGCAGCGCCTTCGCCAAGCCAATGCCATGGATTTCGATGACCTCATCGCCGAGACCGTCTACATGTTCCGGGCTTTCCCGGCGCTCGCCGAGTCCTATCGGCGCCGTTTCCGCCATGTCCTGGTGGACGAATACCAGGACACCAACCACGCCCAGTACGCCTTGGTCAGGGAAATCGTGGGCCTGGGGACCGATACCAGCGTCCAACCCAGCGAACTCACCGTGGTGGGCGACTCGGACCAGTCCATTTATGCCTTCCGGGGTGCGGACATCCGCAACATCGTCGAATTCGAGGCCGACTACCCCAATGCCCGCACCATCAAGCTCGAACAGAACTACCGCTCCACGCAGAACATTCTCAGCGCCGCCAACTCGGTGATCTCACGCAACCCGAACCGCCAGGAAAAGCGCCTGTGGACCGCTGAAGGTGATGGCGAAAAGATCGTTGGCTACGTCGGTGAGAACGAGCACGACGAAGCGCAGTTCATCGCCAAGGAAATAGACCGGCTGCAGGACGAGGAAAGCCTGCGTCCGGGCGACGTCGCCATCTTCTACCGCACCAATGCCCAGTCGCGCTCCATCGAAGACGTGCTGGTCCGGGTCGGCTTGCCCTACAAAGTTGTTGGTGGAACCCGCTTCTATGAGCGCAAGGAAATCAAGGACGCCCTCGCCTACCTGCGCGTCCTGGTGAACCCTGACGACGACGTCAACCTGCGCCGTATCCTCAACGAACCAAAGCGCGGGATCGGTGATCGGGCCGAAGGCGCCGTTGCTGCCCTGGCTGAACGTGAGCGGTCCTCCTTCATGGCCGCCGCCCGCCGTGCGGATCAAGCGCCCGGAATGGCCAGCCGCTCCGTCAACCTGGTCCTGGGCTTCGTGAAGCTGATGGATGACCTCTCCGAGGTAGCGTCCGGTTCCGGTGCCGCTGCGGCCCTGGAGGCCGTCCTGGAGCAAACCGGCTACCTTGCCGGGCTGCGCGCCAGCACGGATCCGCAGGACGAGTCCCGAGTGGAAAACCTCGCCGAACTGGTGGCCGTAGTCCGCGAGTACGAACGCGACAACCCGGAAGGTTCCCTGGGGGAGTTCCTGGAGCAGGTTTCCCTGGTGGCGGACGCCGACCAGATTCCGGATGCACCCGGCGCTGACATCGACGCCGCGGTAGCCGAGGCCAAGCGCATGGGTGTGGTCACGCTCATGACCCTGCACACCGCCAAGGGCCTTGAGTTCCCGGTGGTCTTCCTGACCGGCATGGAGCACGGGATCTTCCCGCACCAACGCTCGGCCACCGATCCCAAGGAACTCGCGGAAGAACGCAGGCTCGCCTACGTGGGCCTCACCCGCGCCCGCAAGCGGCTCTACGTCACGCGATCCGAAGTCCGCAGCATGTGGGGCCAAAGCCAGTACAACCCCGCCAGCCAGTTCCTCGAAGAAATACCTTCCGAACTGGTGGAGTGGAAGCGCGAAGGCATGAGCCGCCAAGCAGGCGGTTGGGGCAGCGCCCCCATCGGTTCCAACCGCTATGGCGGTTCGTTCTGGGGAGCGGGCACCTCGCGCGGTGCTGCCGCCAGCCCCACTGCGGGGTTCGACGCCGACGTTCCTGCCGCCGTCGCACGCAACAGGGTGCAGCCCCAGAAGGAAGTCATTTCCGTGGTGGTGGGGGACAAGGTCAACCACACGAGCTTCGGTAACGGCGTGGTCCTGGGCGTTGAAGGCGCGGGGGACAAGACAGTGGCCAAGGTGAAGTTCGACGTCGGGGAGAAGCGCCTGCTGTTGCGTTACGCACCGCTGACCAAGCTTGATGCTTGATCTTCGCCGGCAGCTGGCCTCCGTACCTGTTGTCCTGACCCACTTCCCGGCCTAGACTGACCGGGCGTTGCACTGGGGCCGACGTCTGTTTGCTGCCCCACCGCCGCAACCCGTGTTGGCAGTTTCAGCATTGCTGTGTGGGTCCGCGACTCTGATCAGCTGAAGCAGCGCATTTTCTGGACAACGGTGACGGTCCTGGCCGCCCGGCCACCCGCGGAGAACCCGCCGCCTGCTTCGGCAGTTCCAGCACCTCCGGCGGCGGTGACTCCGGCAGGAGCAGTGGTCCCGGCGTCGGGCACTGAACTTACCAGCGCTGAACTTGCGGCGACCGGCCTGGAGTCCGAAAGGCTGCACACCATTCTGTGGGCTGCCGCGGGCCTGCTGGCCGCGGGCGCCGCGCTGATGGTCTTCAACAGCCTCCGGCGCCGCCGAGGCAGTCCGGCGTGAGGTTACCGGCATAATTGGTGGCATGCGACGGACTGTTCTGGGGATTCTTGCTGCCGTGCTCTTGGTGTTGGCCACGGGCTGCTCCTTCGCCACCGAGGATCCGGACTATGTTCCTCCGGCTCCTTTGGCGCCGCTGGAGCAACTGGAACAGGTTCCCGTCACGGAGCAGAGCACCCTGTCTGCCGGTGAAGATGTCACCGCTTTCGTCACGGCGGACCGGAACATTGTGTGCGCCATGACATCCTCACGGGGTGGCCACCTCAACCTGCCCTACGAGGCCAATTCATACTCGGACGCCGCCAACAACAAGTTTGCGGTCATCCCGGTGGCGCACTGCGAACTGGCCAAGTATGCCAAACCGGAGCTGGCTGACATTGCCGACGACTGCGCCGGAACGGGCCTCGGCTACCTCGGCGGGACAGTGCTGCTGTCCCCGGACGCGGCTGTCTATGGCTCGTGTCGTTCCGGCGTAACACAAATGGAGTCGGAGTTCGGGCCCAAAGGCAGCCGAAACGGTCCGATCTCCAAGCTGCGGGAGTTGGCGGATGGGCAGAACATCGAGCGCAACGGCCTGCGGTGTTCGGCGTACAACGGCGGTGTTGCCTGCGGAAACGTCTCCGGTGGCGTCGCTTTCTTCGTGACGTCCGAGGGCTACCAGTTGATTTCCGACGGCGGCAAAACGGTCAGCGGGACGCTGAAACAAGCGTCCTGATCACCGGCGGACAGACGACGGGCAGCCGTTGAAAGGTCCAAAAACCGCGTCATTCTGCGGTTTTTCTACAGCCGATAGAAGTGTAAGGTTACTCACTTAACAGGTAGTGTGTAGCTGGCGGGACTCCTCAAAGGGCTAAAGTTCCGAGAGGACCTTACGCAATGTGACCGGCTTCAATCCTGGTTGTTTACCGCGTACTTTCCGCAGCTGGCTATCGCGGTCATCGCGGTTCCCGGCTGAACAGAAAACTACTTCGACGTAGAAGGACACTAAACCGTGGACCTGTTTGAATATCAGGCGCGCGATATGTTCGAAGCGCACGGTGTACCCGTGCTCGCCGGCATCGTGGCGCACACTCCTGAAGAAGCAAAGGCAGCTGCCGAGAAGATCGGCGGCGTAACTGTCGTCAAGGCACAGGTTAAGGTTGGTGGCCGCGGCAAGGCTGGCGGCGTCAAGGTTGCCAAGACCGCCGAAGAGGCGCTTGAGCACTCCACCAACATCCTGGGCATGGACATCAAGGGCCACACCGTCAACAAGGTGATGATCGCCCAGGGCGCGGACATCGCCGAAGAGTTCTACTTCTCGGTCCTCCTGGACCGCGCCAACCGCAACTACCTGGCCATGTGCTCGGTTGAGGGCGGCATGGAGATCGAGCAGCTTGCTGTCGAGCGTCCCGAGGCCCTGGCCAAGATCGCCATCGACCCCGCTGTGGGAATCGACCAGGCAAAGGCTGACGAGATCGTCGCAGCTGCAGGTTTCGCTGAAGAACTGCGCGGCAAAGTGGCCGACGTCATTCTGAAGCTCTGGGATGTCTTCAAGAAGGAAGACGCCACCCTTGTTGAGGTCAACCCGCTGGTTCGCACCGGCGCAGGCGAGATCGTTGCCCTCGATGGCAAGGTTTCCCTGGACGAGAACGCTGACTTCCGCCACGTGCACCACGCCACGCTGGAAGACAAGGATGCAGCTGACCCGCTGGAGGCCAAGGCCAAGGCGCAGGACCTCAACTACGTCAAGCTGGACGGCGAAGTAGGCATCATCGGCAACGGCGCCGGTCTTGTGATGTCCACCCTCGACGTCGTCGCTTACGCCGGCGAGAACCACGGCAACGTCAAGCCCGCCAACTTCCTGGACATCGGCGGTGGAGCTTCCGCCGAGGTCATGGCCAACGGCCTGGACGTTATCCTGGGCGACTCCCAGGTCAAGAGCGTCTTCGTGAACGTTTTCGGTGGCATCACCGCGTGTGACGCTGTGGCAAAGGGCATCGTGGGCGCACTTGCTGAGCTTGGTTCCTCCGCGAACAAGCCGCTGGTCGTTCGCCTCGACGGCAACAACGTTGAGGAAGGCCGCCGCATCCTGACCGAGGCCAACCACCCGCTGGTTACCCTGGCCGCCACCATGGACGAGGGCGCCGACAAGGCCGCCGAGCTCGCCAACGCAGCTAAGTAAAGGGACGCGACAATGTCTATCTACCTCAACAAAGACTCCAAGGTCATCGTTCAGGGCATCACCGGCGGCGAGGGCACCAAGCACAC
Source organism: Arthrobacter sp. AK01 (assembly GCF_021109375.1). Lineage (NCBI taxonomy): Bacteria > Bacillati > Actinomycetota > Actinomycetes > Micrococcales > Micrococcaceae > Arthrobacter > Arthrobacter sp. AK01. Next base: position 5,998 of record NZ_JAJOHP010000013.1, on the reverse strand, counting down.
CGCCCTGATGCTCAAGGCCGGCACCAACATTGTTGGTGGCGTCAACGCCCGCAAGGCCGGCACCACGGTCCTGCACGGCGACAAGGAAATCAACGTCTTCGGCACCGTCAAGGAAGCCATCGCTGAAACCGGCGCAGACGTCTCCATCGTCTTCGTCCCGCCGGCATTCACCAAGGACGCCGTTGTTGAAGCCATCGAAGCCGGCATCGGCCTCGTAGTCGTCATCACCGAAGGCGTTCCGGTCCAGGACTCCGCCGAATTCTGGGCACTCGCCCAGTCCAAGGTGGACGCTGACGGCAAGCAGGTCACCCGCATCATCGGGCCGAACTGCCCAGGCATCATCACCCCGGGCGAAGCACTGGTTGGTATCACCCCGGCGAACATCACGGGCAAGGGCCCCATCGGCCTGGTGTCGAAGTCCGGTACCTTGACCTACCAGATGATGTACGAAGTCCGCGACCTCGGCTTCTCCACCGCGATCGGCATCGGTGGCGACCCCGTCATCGGCACCACGCACATCGACGCCCTGGCTGCGTTCGAAGCTGACCCCGAGACCAAGGCGATCGTCATGATCGGCGAAATCGGTGGCGACGCTGAAGAGCGCGCAGCCGACTTCATCAAGGCCAACGTCACCAAGCCGGTTGTCGGCTATGTTGCCGGCTTCACCGCTCCCGAGGGCAAGACCATGGGCCACGCAGGCGCCATCGTTTCCGGCTCCGCGGGCACGGCCCAGGCCAAGAAGGAAGCCCTCGAAGCCGCTGGCGTGAAGGTCGGCAAGACGCCGTCCGAGACCGCGAAGCTGCTGCGCGAAGTTTTCGCAACGCTCTAGGTTTTCGGCCGCAAGGCACAAGAAGTACGACGACGGCCCGGCGCCTTCCCCACGGAAGGTACCGGGCCGTCGTCGTACTTTAAGCGGACGTAGCTGACGCGTACCTCCATGAAAAGTCCAAGGCCCACCCGGGAGATCCGGAGGGGCCTTTTGTTGCACTCCTGTAGCAATAGTTTGTTAGTATGTAAGGACAAACTACAGAGGGGGCTGAGCATGCCACTTGTTCGAATCGACGTCAACCAGGGCCGTTCGCCGGAAGAGCTGGCGGGGCTGAGCCGCGCAATCCACGATGCAATCCTCGCCGAGTATGGGATTCCCGAGCGGGACTACTTCCATATCCTCACGGAGCATCCGCAGGGCCAGATTGTGGCGCAGGATGCAGGGCTGGGTTTTGAGCGCACGTCCGGCGTTGTGATGATCCAGATCTTTACCCAAGGCGGCCGCAGCCAAATGGCCAAGAGCTCGCTTTTCGAAGCGATCGCGAGCGGCCTGGCCGAGCTTGGCATCGTCGGAGAGGACGTCTTTGTGGGCTATGTGGAGAACTCGCCCGGGGACTGGTCTTTCGGCTTCGGGCGGAGCCAGTATGTCACGGGAGAATTGGCCGTTCCGCGCAAGTAACCCTCCGGGTGTCATGTTGTAAATATGTCAGTACAAACCTTTGACAGGACATGAAATCTGAGGCAAAGTAGTCATGTGGCCTCGCTCACTCAGGGGTGGCAAGGCATTGGGGCCCAGCGCTCAAGGTTCAGAGTTCACAAGAGAAAGGTCAACGATCACCGTGACCCACGAACTACTCACGATCGGGCGCATCAGCGTTGATATCTACCCGAATGACATCGGAGTTGACCTGGAGGATGTTACGTCCTTCGGCAAATACCTCGGAGGCTCACCCTCCAATGTGGCCGTTGCTGCGGCACGCCACGGCCGCCGCACCGGAGTCATAACCCGCACCGGCGACGACGCCTTCGGCAACTACCTCCACCGGGAGCTCCACAAGTTCAACGTGGACGACACCTTCGTCTCCCCGGTCAAGGAGTACCCCACGGCTGTGACCTTCTGCGCCATCAAGCCACCGGAAGACTTCCCACTCTACTTTTATGGCCGCTTCCCGACAGCCCCGGACCTGCAGATCAAGGCAGAGGAACTGGACCTGGAAGCCATCAGGAACACCGGGATCTTCTGGTCCACCGTCACCGGCCTCTGCCAGGAGCCGAGCCGAAGCGCTCACATCGCGGCGCACGAGGCCCGTCCGCGCACGGGCTTGAAGGATGGCCAGTTCACCATCCTGGACCTGGACTACCGCCCGATGTTCTGGGCCTCGGAAGAGGAAGCCCGCGCCGAGGTCGCCAAAGTCCTCCCGCACGTGACTGTCGCCATCGGCAACGACAAGGAATGCGCCGTAGCGGTTGGCGAGGGAACTCCCGACGAACAAGCGGATCGCCTGCTGGCCGCCGGCGTCGAAATCGCCGTCGTGAAACTCGGGCCCGAAGGTGTCATGGCCAAGACCCGCACCGAACGCGTCGTCTCCGCACCGGTTCCGGTGGAAACCGTCAACGGCCTGGGCGCCGGTGACTCCTTCGGTGGCGCGTTCTGCCACGGCCTGCTGTCCGGCTGGCCTCTGTCAGAGGTCCTGGATTACGCCAACGCTTCCGGAGCGATCGTAGCCTCCCGCCTGTCGTGCGCGGACGCGATGCCGACGCCGGAGGAGGTCACCTCGCTGCTCGCGGAACGCGGTCGGCCCATCCCCGGTGCCACACTTGCAGCCTCCGCCACCATTCCAGAAGGAGCAGTGCGTTGAGCCTCAACGATGATCCCCGCCGTTACGAGCACTTGAGCCGGATCAGGCTTGAGGACCCCGAGGCTGTTGCCCGCGCTGCGGCCACCCGCCGCAAACATCCCGGCCTGAAGCACGGCGTCCAGAATTTCATCGTCGCTGCCGACCACCCTGCCCGCGGCGCCCTCTCCGTGGGTACGCAGCCGATGGCCATGGCTGATCGCCGCGACCTCCTGGACCGCCTGCAGATCGCCTTGGCCAACCCGGCAGTGGACGGCATCCTGGCTTCGCCGGACATCATGGACGACCTCCTGCTCCTGGGCGCCCTGGAAGGAAAACTTGTCTTCGGTTCCATGAACCGCGGAGGGCTGGCCGGTCTGGTCAACGAATTCGACGACCGGTTCACCGGACACACGGCGGCTGCGTTGGAGGCCCTTGGCGCCGATGGCGGCAAGATGCTCACCCGCATCTGCCTTGGTGACCCGGACACGGTGGCCACGCTCGAAGCGACTGCCAAGGCGATCGATTCGCTTGCTGCCCGCAAGCTCATCGCTATGGTGGAGCCGTTCCTCTCCGTTCGCGATTCCCACGGCAAGGTCCGCAACGACCTCCGTGCGGACGCCGTCATCAAATCCGTCGGTATCGCCGAGGGCCTTGGCTCCACCAGCGCCTACACGTGGATGAAACTGCCGGTAGTGGACGAGATGGAACGCGTTATGGCCTCCACTACTTTGCCTACCGTGCTCTTGGGCGGCGACCCCAGCGGCACCCAGGATGAAGTATTCGCCAGCTGGCAGGCAGCTCTTGCGCTTCCGGGCGTTCGCGGCCTCACGGTTGGGCGGACGCTGCTTTACCCGCACGACGACGACGTGGCAGGTGCCGTTGCTACGGCCGCCTCGCTGCTGAACAACACGGCGTCCGCGCCGGCAATCGTTGAACAGGGCGTTTCAGAGCACTCAGCGTCAGACCGCATCCCCGTGAAAGTATCGGAGTAAAGACCCATGGGAACAGCAACCCGTCGGATGACTGTGGCGCAGGCCGTGGTCGAGTTTCTATCCAAGCAGTACACCGTCGATGCGATCAACGGCGTCGACTACCGTGAGCGCCTGATTCCGGGGACGTTTGGTATTTTCGGGCACGGCAACGTTGCCGGCGTGGGGCAGGCCCTGAAGCAGTACCAAGCCGCGGACCCGTCGATCATGCCGTACTACCAAGGCCGGAATGAGCAGGCGCAGGTACATCAGGCTGTTGGTTACGCGCGGCACACGCGTCGCCGCCAGACGTTCGCGATCAGCACCTCTATCGGCCCGGGGTCCTCCAACTTGCTGACCGGTGCCGCCCTGGCCACCACCAACCGCCTGCCGGTGCTGCTGCTGCCCAGTGACACGTTCGCCACCCGCGCCGCAGATCCTGTGCTCCAGCAGTTGGAGTTGCCCTACGCCTACGACATCACGGTCAATGATGCTTTCCGTCCGTTGTCCAAGTTCTTCGACAGGGTCTCCCGTCCGGAGCAGTTGTTCTCCGCGTTCCACCACGGACTGCGTGTCCTGACGGACCCTGCCGAGACCGGCGCGGTGACCATTTCGCTGCCGCAGGATGTCCAGGCTGAGGCCTTCGACGTCCCGGAAGAGTTCCTGGCCGAGCGTGAATGGCGGATCCGCCGTCCTGAGGCCGAGGATGACGACATTCGCCGCGCAGTCGCGGCCATCCGCGCCGCCAAGCGCCCGCTGATCATCGCCGGCGGCGGCGTCCTTTACGCGTATGCCAACGACGAACTCGCGAAGTTTGCTGAAGTGACCGGCATTCCGGTGGGCAACACCCAGGCAGGCGTCGGCGTCCTGCCGTGGGACCATAAGTTCTCCCTCGGTGCCATTGGTTCAACCGGCACGACGGCGGCTAACGCCATTGCTGCCGAAGCGGATCTCATCATCGGGATCGGCACGCGCTACGAGGACTTCACCACCGCATCCCGGACGGCGTTCCAGAACCCGGACGTGAAGTTCGTGAACATCAACGTCGCCGCGATTGATGCATACAAGCACGGCTCCACGCTGCCGATTGTTGCTGATGCCCGCAAGGCACTGGTGAAATTGAACCAGGCTTTGGGCGGTTACCGGGTCGGCGGCGATTTGGAACAGAAGGTCGCAGCGGAGAAGAAGCGCTGGAACGGAATTGTGGACGAGGCCTTCGAGACCCGCTACACGCCGCTTCCGGCCCAGAACGAAATCATCGGGGCCACCAACAAGGCCATGGATGACCACGACGTTGTCATCTGCGCTGCAGGTTCACTGCCTGGTGACCTGCATAAGATGTGGCGCGTCCGTGACCCGTTCGGCTACCACGTGGAGTACGCGTACTCCTGCATGGGCTACGAAATCCCCGGCGGCCTGGGCGTCAAGCGTGCCGCTCTGGCCGAAGCCGCCGCCGGTGGCCCGGACAGGGATGTGGTGGTCATGGTGGGAGACGGCTCCTACCTGATGATGCACACCGAACTGGTCACCGCCGTCGCCGAACGCATCAAACTGATCGTGGTCCTGATCCAGAACCACGGATACGCCTCCATCGGTTCGCTGTCCGAGTCCCTTGGCTCGCAGCGCTTCGGCACGCAGTACCGCGTCCTGGACAAGGAACAGCACAGCTTCGACGCCGGTGAGAACCTGCCCATCGACCTCGCCACCAATGCAGAATCCCTGGGCGCCAAGGTCATCCGGATCGAACCGGGGGAGAACGTCATCGAGGCACTCGGCGCTGCCATCAAGGAAGCCAAGGCAGCCCCGGAGAGTGGGCCGATTGTCATTCACGTCGAGTCCGATCCTCTGTTGGACGCCCCGAGCTCGGAGTCCTGGTGGGACGTTCCCGTCTCGCAGGTTTCAGACCTCGAATCCACCCAGCAGGCCTACAAGACGTACACCGACCACAAGAACCGCCAGCGCAAGCTGCTCGGCTGAAATCCCAAAGACTAAAAGGAAGTCCGCACAATGACGACGACGACCACACTGGCCACCATTCACCACTTCATTAACGGCACTGAGACCACGGGCGAGGGGGACCGTACGCAACCGGTGTACAACCCGGCGACGGGGCGGGTTTCGGCAGAGCTGCGCCTGGCCAACGAGGCAGACCTGAACGCAACTGTCGCGGCGGCCCGCGCAGCAGCTGATTCCTGGGGCGATATTTCCCTGGCCAAGCGCACCGCGGTGTTGTTCAAGTTCCGTGAACTCGTCGCAGCGCACGTGGACGAACTCGCCGAGCTGATCACCGCCGAGCACGGCAAGGTCCTTTCGGACGCGAAGGGTGAGATCGGCCGTGGCCTGGAGGTCATCGAGTTCGCCTGTGGCATCCCGCAGCTGCTCAAGGGCGACTACTCCGACCAGGTCTCCACCGGCATTGACGTC